>WLMW01000023.1 GCA_009700025.1 Actinomycetota bacterium | reverse complement strand
TTGCTGTCATCGCACTGCAAGGCCCCTTGGTGCCACAGGTCATGCAGGAACTCGGTATTTATTTAGATATTGAATATATGGCATTTTCACAAGTAAAAATACTTGATACTCATGTTCTTATCTGTCGCACTGGGTATACAGGCGAATTCGGATATGAGCTACTCCCTGCAACTGCCGACGCGTCCAAAATTTGGGATGCGTTAGTCGCGGTGGTCGATTCCTTGAATGGTTTAGTCTGCGGACTAGGTGCCCGAGACACTTTACGAACTGAAATGGGTTATCCATTGCACGGGCACGAACTCTCATTAGAAATCAGTCCAGTACAAGCCGGTGCATCGTGGGCCATCGGTTGGGATAAAGATAGTTTTATCGGAAGTGAAAACTTAAAAAATGAAAAGACCAATGGCCCTACTTCACGTACGGTCGCTTTAAGATCGTTAGACCGTGGAATCCCTCGCGGGGGAATGAGCGTTAAAAATACCGCGGGAGAATTAGTCGGAACTGTCACGAGTGGAACTTTTTCACCTACGCTCAAAGTGGGCATTGGCATCGCTCTCTTAAAGTCTGGAGTCAAAGTGGGTGACCAATTATTAGTTGATGTCCGTGGAAGAGATTCACACTGTGAGGTGGTCAAGCTTCCTTTTGTTGCGTCACATGTTCGTTAAATTCAATAGGTGTCAAGAAGGCCGCTCTCACATAGGATCTTCTTAGTGCACTCAGAACTGGTCGACCAGCTATGCAGATTAAGGCGGACGTGAACACTGCACGTGGTAAGTCCCAGGCCATTGCTGTTAGAAAGTGAAACGCAAAGAAATTAGATAAGTTTTGGCTCGCACCAGGTTGGAAAGAAAGTTGCGTTTGACTACCTAGTGCCCAAGGCCAAAATTGAAGGTCCATTAATATGCCAAATAACTCACTGGCTAAAACTCCGAAAACCATGAGCATTGCAATTTCCTTTCCTCCGCGAAGTCTTGTGCGCCACGGAAGAGCGCCAGCTAACAAACCAATCCAGGCTGCAGCAAAGATTTGATATCCCAGCCAAGGTCCTAACCCGCCAGTTAAGAGGGCCGATACAAACACAGAAGTCAATCCAAGAAGAAAGCCAAATGATGGACCAAATACTCTTGCACTTAAAATGAGTAAGAACCACATTGGCTCAATTCCAATTGCACCAGCTCCAAGGGGTCGCAGCGCAGCAATCAATGCAGAGAGAACTCCTAGAATCGCTACAGATTTTGAATCGAGCTTCGATTGTGAAATTTCCAGGATTACAAGAAAAACCGTAATTACAGTTGCAATCCAAAAAAATATCTGCGTATGCGGCACATTTTTTCCTGTGTAGAAGAAAGGCCAAATAAATCCCAGGGCACTAAAAGCTGAAATGGTACTCAAAACAAAAACATTGCGATGAGAAAACTTAATAACATCGTTTGTGAGCATCATAAGACGCCAGATTCAAGAGCTGTAACCACATCATGAACGGTTAGCCAAGGTTGTGGTGACATAACTTTAGAAACCTGTGGTGCGAAAGCAGGGGAGGATAACAAAACCTCCAATGTTGGGCCATCAGCAACAATGTCTCCATCAGCTAGAAAAACAACCCTTGTCGAAAGCTCTGCTACGAGTTCAACATCATGGGTTGCTAGAATTACGGCACGATTAAATATCGCGGCAAATTCAATGAGTATTTTGGTCAGTGATTTTTTTGCTTCATAATCTAAGCCTCGAGTGGGTTCGTCAAGAATAAGAACTTTAGGATTTGCTGAAAAAACCACGCTGAGCGCTAGACCCAATCTCTGGCCTTCTGATAGGTCACGTGGGTGTTTCTGTAGGTTAATTCCGGGAACAAGTTGGTTAAGAACTGCGAAAGTTGTTCCTGGCTCTCGCTGATTATCTCGATCAGCCTGATCGCATTCTTGGGCAACTGATTGCCCATACAACAAATCACTAGGCTCTTGGGGGATAAACCCGATGATTTCTCGACGTATCTGACCTTCAAGTGTTATTGGATTTAATGAGTGGACAACAACTGAACCTTTGGCAATCTTGCTTATGCCGGCTATAGATCGCAGGAGCGTGCTTTTGCCTGCACCATTGCGACCCATAATTGCAACAATTTCTCCACCATGAATTGTTGCGCAGAGAGAATTTAATACATTTTTATCTGAGTATGCGACCGTAAGATTTTCAATATTTATCACTGGATTTAAGTTTGGGATGGTGACTGGAATATCAACCACGGAGATTGATTCACGCAGCTGCTGTACTGCTCTTCGCATGTCGCGCACTGTCAACGGCAATTCATCGAGTCCTAGAACGCGGGCCAGCTCAACGATTGGGGGAGAAATGGAAGAAACCTTCATTACCTCGTGAGGGGTGCCAATAATGGTCCTTCCGTCACCGTTGATATGGACTATCCGATCGGCGAAACCGATGACGCGCTCTAGCTTATGTTCGGCAATGATAATAGTAAGACTTAAGTCATGTACTAAGCGATGCAGAATCGAAAGTACTTCTTCTGCTGCGATTGGGTCCAGTGCACTGGTTGGTTCATCTAACACCAGCACTTTTGGGTGCATAACAAGGGCGCTTGCAATAGCAACTCGCTGCTGTTCTCCACCACTTAAAGTAGCGATTAATCTAGACCTTAAAGGCGTCAGAGAAAGTAAATCCAGTACCTCTTCAACGCGCTTTCGCATGACATCTTGCGGAAGATTCATAGCCTCCATTGCAAAAGCGAGTTCCTCTTCAACTCGGTCTGCGACAAAACCATTGAGAGGATTTTGACCAACAATCCCGATTAAATGAGCGAGCCCACCAGGTTTTACGTCTCGAGTGGACACTCCATCCACAGTTATTTGACCCGCCAGAATTCCTCCGGTGTGGTGTGGGACAAGCCCATTTATTAAACGGAGTAAAGAAGATTTCCCTGAACCAGTAGGGCCAATAACTAAAACTAATTCACCTTCAGCAATTTCAATACTGAGATTTTCAAGAACCGTTGTTGTGGAGTTTGGGTACACAAGTGAAACATTTGAAAATCTAATCATGAGAGCACCAAGATAAAAATTCCCGAAGCAACTATTGCACTATCTTTTATACGCCAATGTATTGGGCGGTATCGACTTCGCAGACGGCTTGTCCCGTAACCTCTTGCATCCATTGCACTTGCTAAATCGAGGGATCTAGCAAGTGATTCTTCAAGTAGCGGAATGGCTAAACGCCTATATGAGGTAAAACCTTTAGTTTTCTGGCCACGCAAACGTTGCGCTTGTCGAATTCGAGCAACTGAAGTGACAAGTTGAGGCAAGACTGAAGTCGCTATCACTACTGCGGTTGCAAACTCGTAGATATACACGGGGAGCACCCGTAATAATCTATGAGGGCTAGTGAGTGATGAGGCCGCACCAAAAATTACGATGATTGCACAGATGATGACACCTTCTGATAGTGCAGAAGTTAAACGTTCGGCAGTAACGGCTCCACCTATTCTGATTCCAGGCATCCATGCGGGAACCAGAATTCGTGGAAGGGTGAAAATAACATTTCCTGGAATAGGCACGCCGATGGATATCCCAATGAATGTGCGAATCAAAAGAATCCAGACGGCGACCTTGATTGTCCAGTTAAAACTTTTACCCCATGACGCATCTTCTCGAAGCTTGAGAACAATGAATCCAACGACAGTGGTTGCGCCAAGGGCAAAGTAAGGGTTGTTCACTCTGACTACGGAAACCGCTATAACAAAGGACCAGATCCACCAAGTTAATGGGTGCAGTGGTGAATCCTTCATTACTTTGTCTTTATTTTTTCTTAGCAGCTAATGATGTTGGAGTTGAAATTTCAACACCGCACTCTTTGGCCGGAAACCCGTTGAGCCCACAAATGAGTCCAGAGGCTTCGGCTCGTACCTTAATTATTTGACCAAGCACATCTATTCCCTGCGACTCTTTCGCAGTGCGCACGCAACGGGTAATTGTCTTTGGAATTTTCTCGCCTTTTGGCGCCCATGCAGTAGATCCAAAATCTATAACCAGTGCGATGCGCTTGGTATCTGTATCAGCCTTAGTACCTTTGCAAATGCTGCTAAAACTAGGCTTTACTCGCGGATTTATAGAGGGGATATCGTCGCTGCTAAAAACAAAAGACCAGCCTTCCACTGAACCATCTGCTATGTCCACTGTTGGGCCTGTCATGGCTGCCGTCCAGTTGGTCTTACCTGGAGCCGCCTGAAAATATCCCCAATAGCGCCAACCCTTTGATGCTGCATGAGATGGAGCTGCAGAGATTAATGTAGTGATGAGTAAAGCAAAAATAACAGCAAGAGTTTTTAATCGAAATGAAGTTGATCGCATTGATGTGAAGCCTCTCAATTATAAAAGAGTCTCACAGGGGTAGCACCATTTGAAAGTGCAGATTCGCACTTTAATTTAGGACCACACCCCGCAAACCTCGGCGGGTGTTTGTCTCGAACGGCTTTTCCTTAGGTAATCCGACTTAACACCCTTTTCAGGGCGGTTCACGGTTGCGGGTCAGCGTCGGATTTTCACCGAACTTCCCCTAAGAGAAAGGCTATTAAGTTGTGTTCGTAGGTAACCACATTGTTCTGGAGTTGGCAACTGGACTCGCAGGTTCTAAAGTTAGGCACATGGAATATCGCCGTCTTGGAAGCACCGGAATGTACATCTCAGAGATTTCTTATGGAAATTGGATTACTCATGGTTCTCAGGTTGAAGCCGAGTCTGCCATCAAGTGTGTCAAGGCGGCGCTCAACGAAGGTATAACAACTTTCGATACTGCCGATGTTTATGCGGGCACACGTGCAGAAGTTGTTCTGGGCAAAGCACTCAAGGGTGTGCGCCGTGAGTCTTATGAGCTTTTTACCAAGGTTTATTTCCCAACAGGCCAGGGAAAAAACGATCGAGGTTTATCTCGAAAGCACATTATTGAATCATGTAATGCGTCACTTAAAAGACTTAAAACTGATCACATAGATTTGTATCAGATGCATCGCTTTGACTTTGAAACTCCACTGGAAGAATCATTGAGTGCCTTTGATGATTTGATTCGAGCAGGCAAAGTCCACTACATCGGCTTTTCAGAATGGAATGCATCACAGATTTCATCAGCCCTAGAGATTCAAGATGCACTTGGTTACAACCGCTTTGTCTCTAGTCAACCACAATATTCAGCGCTTTGGCGCGTTATTGAAACCGAGGTAGTTCCACTCTCAATTGAAGAGGGGATAGGACAGATAGTGTGGTCACCGTTGGCCCAAGGTGTACTTTCAGGAAAGTATTTACCGGGCAAGAAAGTACCTGCAGGGTCACGTGCAACTGATAAAAAGAGTGGTGCGGGAATGATTTCTGGCTGGCTGCGTGAAGAAGTCTTGACCGCGGTGCAAAACCTTGTCCCGGTAGCAAAAGATTCGGGATTAACCATGTCGCAGCTGGCTATTGCTTGGGTACTCCAGAACCCAAATGTTTCATCTGCGATTATGGGTGCAACAAAACCTGCTCAAGTGAAGGAAAATGTTAAAGCATCGGGAATTAAACTTGATGAATCAACCATGAAAGCAATCGATAAGGCGCTAGGAAAACTTCCAGAGAGAGATCCTTTAAAAAATAGCAGCCCTAATCCGCGCGCTTAGTTGGCGCTTCCTCCAACTTTAGTTTGTGGTTTAGGTGCACGCAGGCGGCGCATTTGAGTTGAGCGTAACCACGCATACATCCCCAAGCCCTTTGTTGGCGAATTTGGGAATTGATTTGTCATCAATTTCTTAATCCTGCGGCTAAGGAAGATTCCATCAATTACTGCGATAAGCAGTACACCATACATAATTGCAATAGCTGCATACTGAATAGTGATGTTAGGAATGAGTGTGAGAACTAATACTAGGAAGATAATTGGTAAAAAATATTCGCCAATTGAACGCCGGGAATCTACGTAGTTTCGAACAAAACGGCGTTCAGCTCCGCGGTCACGGGCTGGAAGAGCATTCTCATCTCCACGCAGGTACGCAGTTCTTGTTGCGGCGCGCTTTTCGCGGTCAGCTAACTTTGCAGCTCGTTTCTGATCTTTTGTTACGGCTGGCGCAAGGGAAGACGTGATGCGCTTTGCCTCAGAGATTTTCCGCTTGGGCGTTGGCCGGCCTTTTCCTGTCGATTCTGTTGTCATGCCCGTACTATATTGGCAAATCGTCGCTTTTCTGGTCGTCCAAATCCAAAGAGAACGGGTAGGATTGGCTCTATATAGTTCGAGGAGAGCGACACATGACTACAGAGACACCTACAGATTCATTAACTACAGCAATTCGACTCACAGATGTTGCTGCAGTGAAGGTAGCTGCATTATTGGCCCAAGAGGGTCGCGATGATTTAATGCTTCGCGTCGCAGTTCAGCCTGGTGGTTGCTCTGGGCTTCGCTACCAACTTTATTTTGATGATCGCAATCAAGATGGGGATATCATCCATGAGTTTGGTGGAGTTAAAGTAATTATCGACAAGATGAGTGATCCATATTTGATGGGTGCATCAATTGATTTTGTTGACACAATTGAAAAACAGGGGTTCACGATTGATAATCCAAATGCTGGCGGTTCATGCGCTTGTGGCGATTCATTCAATTAGTTTTTAGTCAACTTTTCTCTATGATCGCTACATGAAAATAGGTGTGGCTGGCTCTGTAGGTCTTGACCATTTAATGACCTTCACTGGAAAATTCAGCGACTCTTTCGTTGCAGGATCGCTTGAAAAAATATCACTATCTTTTCTTGTCGACAGTTTAGATGTGCGTCGAGGTGGGTGCGCGGCAAATATTGCTTTTGGGATGGGCGTACTAGGGCTGAATCCAGTTTTGATTGCGGCGGTGGGAAAAGATTGGCCAGACTATGAAGCATGGCTATCTCGACATGGCGTTGATACATCACATGCGTTGGTTTCAGAAAGCCTCTACACCGCGCACTTCATGGTGACTACTGACGATGACCTCAATCAGATTGCATCATTTTTTCCCGGTGCAATGAGTGAGGCTAGAAATATTGAACTCGCTCCAATTATGGAAAAGTCCGGCCGATTCGACATAGTTGTTATTTCACCAGATGATCCTGAGGCAATGTTGCGCCACTCAGAAGTCTGTCGTGATTTAGGGATTCCATTTGCAGCAGATCCTTCGCAGCAGATGGCGCGCATGAGTGGTGAGGAGATCAAACTTCTTATCGACGGGGCTTCGTATCTATTTATGAATGAGTATGAGCTCGCACTTGCAATGCAGAAAACTGGTTGGACTGATGCTGAAATTTTGGCACGAGTAAAATTTCGCGTAGTCACTCTCGGCTCACAAGGTGCAAAAGTTGAGAGCGCATCAGGAGAGTATGTCCATGTTGGATGCCCACAGGAAAATTCTAAAGTTGATCCAACAGGTGTAGGGGACTCGTTTCGTTCAGGGTTTATTGCTGGTCTTGCGTGGGGACTCAGTCACGAGCGGTGCGCTCAGGTAGGCGCGTTAATTGCGACGTATGTGATTGAGACAACTGGAACGCAGGAGTATCGATTTACAGGTCTGGAATTTATAGCTCGATTTGCCAAGAGTTATGGCGACGATGCTGCTTCGGAGATAGCGATTCACATAAAGAATTAGACCCGAAATCATTGGATTTATCTGGGTTATTTGATTTTAAAGTGTGCGCTCAACCACAGTGCTAGTCCCACAATTTGATACCTAGTTTTGCAACTTTGCCCTATATCCTTAGCCTCATGCTGCCAAAGAGTTTTAAGGCCCTACGTGCCTTGGCCCTAATAATTCCTGTAATCCTTTTGACGGGTTGTTCAAAAGTTTCAGAGTTAGGTTTCCCCGAAGGCGTATCAAGCGTTAATGACATCTCATTGTCATTGTGGCAAGGGGCGTGGATCGCGGCAGGAGTAGTTGGGGTTATTACTCTAATTTTGATTCTGTGGCCCGCAGTTTTTCATCGGGGCAAAAAAACCGGTCCAGAGTTTCCTAAGCAGACTCAATACAACGTGCCGGTCGAGATTGTTTACACAATAATTCCCTTCATTATTGTCGCTGTCCTTTTCTATTTCACCGCTACAAAAGAGAATCAAATTGTTGCGAAGAGCACCGCGCCAGTGCATGAAATATCAGTTGTTGGGATTCAATGGTCTTGGCAGTTTGCATACCCAGAGGCTGGGCCACGAGCAGTTGTTACTGGAACTCCTGCAAATCCGCCAACGCTCGTTGTGCCACTGGGGGAGCGAGTCCGTTACGTAATTACTTCAAATGATGTTGTGCATGGATTTTGGATTCCCGCTTTTATGATTCAAATGCAGAATCTACCGGGAGTGACGAACTATTTAGAGTTCACCGCCAATAAGCTTGGCCAATATCCTGGCCGCTGCAACATTCTCTGTGGTCGCGCACATTCGCAGATGCTATTTACCGTAAATGTCGTCACACCGGCGGAATACAAGCTTTATCTTGAAACGCTCACGGGGGGTCAAGCATGACAACATATGCACAAAGTCCAACCACTTCGACTTTAGCTCCACTTCCTGCCTCAAAGGGTAAGAACTTCGTCAAGTGGGTTACTTCAACAGACCACAAGACAATCGGATATCTATACTTGATGACGTCCTTTGCCTGGTTTTTGATTGGGGGAGTTTTAGCGTTACTTCTCCGCAGCGAATTGGCTCGCCCAGGGATGCAGTTCTTAAGTTACGAGCAGTACAACCAGATTTTTACCATGCACGGAACCATTATGTTGCTTATGTTCGCAACTCCATTGTTCGTTGGATTTGCAAATGTGATTATGCCGCTGCAGATTGGTGCAGCTGACGTAGCATTCCCACGTTTGAACATGCTTTCCTATTGGCTCTACCTTTTCGGTGGAATCATGGCTTTCGCTGGTTTCCTAACTCCCGGTGGTGCCGCCTCTTTCGGTTGGACGGTTTATGTTCCATTATCTAATGCCACATACTCGCCGGGAATTGGTGCCGATCTTTGGCTCATTGGGCTAGCGATAAGTGGCGTTGGAACTATTCTCGGTGGCGTTAATTTCATAACAACCATCTTCACTATGCGGGCACCTGGAATGACTATGTTTCGTATGTCAATTTTCTCGTGGAACGTTCTTCTTACATCCATTCTTGTACTTCTTGCATTTCCACCATTAGCTGCTGCGCTACTCGGTCTTGAATCCGACCGAATCTACGGAACGCATCTCTTTGATCCAGCTAACGGCGGCGCTATGTTATTCCAGCACCTCTTTTGGTTCTTCGGACATCCCGAGGTTTACATCTTGGCGCTTCCATTCTTTGGAATTGCAACTGAAATTTTGCCGGTTTTCAGTCGTAAACCTATATTTGGTTACAAGGGTTTGATTGCCGCGACAATCGCAATTTCTGCTCTGTCAGTTTCAGTATGGGCGCACCATATGTTTGCAACGGGACAGGTATTGCTTCCATTCTTTTCTTTCATGACTTTCCTAATCGGTGTTCCAACGGGAGTGAAATTCTTTAACTGGATTGGCACGATGTGGCGAGGTCATGTCACTTTTGAAACTCCAATGCTTTGGGTTATGGGTTTTCTGGTTACATTCCTCTTTGGTGGCTTAACCGGAATTATCCTGGCGTCACCTCCACTTGATTTTGCGGTCTCTGCAAGCTACTTCGTCGTTGCGCACTTCCACTATGTTCTATTCGGCACCGTGGTATTTGCGATGTTCGCCGGCTTCTATTTCTGGTGGCCAAAAATGACAGGCAAGATGCTGAACGAGCGCCTTGGAAAGATTCACTTTTGGACGACATTCGTTGGCTTCCATTTAACTTTTCTCATTCAGCACTGGTTAGGAATCAAAGGATTCCCACGGCGCTACGCTGATTTCTTACCCACTGATGGCTTTACGTTTATGAATACGGTTTCCACTATTGGTTCATTCCTCTTGGCTTTTTCAATGATCCCATTTGCAATAAATATTTGGATTACTCGTAAGTCACCTATGGTCGGCGTCGATGATCCTTGGGGCTATGGAGCTTCTCTTGAATGGGCGACATCATGTCCACCGCCACGACATAACTTCCTCACTATGCCTCGTATTTCCAGTGAGCGCCCAGCTTTTGATTTACACCATCCGCACATCAAGACAGAGGAGCACTAACTCCGATGAAGGTTAACTGGCAATTATTTTCTGGGTTATCCGTTTTTTATGTTTTAATGACAATAATTTATTGGCAAGTTGGTGGCGAGCCTGTAGGTATTGGTGGAATGCTCCTCGCGGCGTGTTTGGCTGGGATGGTTGGCTTCTATGTTTGGTTCACTCAAAAGCGAATTGGAACAGTATTGCCAGAAGATAATCTGGTTGGTGAAATTGCGGATGGCGCTGGTGAATTAGGTTTCTATAGCCCGCATTCCTGGTGGCCTTTACCAGTCGCGCTTAGTGCTTGCGCCATGGGACTCGGCCTCATCATTGGTTGGTGGCTGACAATGATTGGTGTCGGTGCGATTATGATCAGCATTATTGGAATGGTCACTGAATACGAAAAACCAATTACACACAGTTCACATTAACTAGTCATTTGAAGCTTTCACGAATAGCCCCTTATCTATTCGTGCTGTTATGGAGCACCGGCTTTGTAGGTGCTAAATATGGTCTTCCCTATGCTGATCCATTTATTTTTCTATCACTGCGAGTATTGATTGCCGCTCTCATTCTTTTTGCTGTGGCTTCGTTGATGAGAACACCAGTGGCTATTGGTCGTCGTGATATTGGAAATTCAGCACTCATAGGATTTTTTCTCCATGCGTGTTATCTAGGGGGAGTCTTTTTTGCCATATCTGTAGGACTTTCAGCGGGCGTAGCGGCGGTTGTTACAAGTTTACAACCAGTTTTAGTCTCACTTCTAGGAGTGAAGATTTTGGGGGAAAGGCTCAAGAAGCGCCAAGTGGTTGGGCTTATCTTTGGTTTGGTCGGCGTCATTTTAGTTTTATCGCCTGGGTTTTCTTCGACTTTACCTATACCAGGAGTAGTAGCCATAACGATTGCCCTGCTAGGAACAACATGCGCAACTCTGTTGCAAAAAAGATTTGGCAGCAATGTCCCAATACTTGCAGGGACGGCATATCAGTATCTAGCTAGTGGAGCAGTTCTTTTTATTGCTGCCATGACTACGGGTGGCACCTCCATCAAGTGGAGTGGGCAATTCATCCTCGCCTTTATTTGGCTAATACTTGTGCTCTCAGTTGGCGCGGTCCTGCTTTTATTATGGTTGTTAAATCAGGGGAGCGCAGCGTCTGTGTCATCACTTTTTTATCTGGTTCCACCCGCTACAGCACTTGAAGCCTATTTTCTTTTTGGAGAAAACCTAGGCATCCAGGGGTTAATCGGAATAGGGATAACAGCGGCTGGTGTTTGGCTTGTTATCAAAACGTCAAATTAGTGATGTTCAATTTCCTTTAATTCCTGAGCTGTTACTTTTGGAACTGAAACTGCATGTGCCTTGCTTAATCGCACACGAATCTTGTTCTTAAAGCCGCCGGGGCGTCGTACACCACGTGAGTCAGTCTCAGAAAGTTCTAGTGCGGGTTGCTGCTCATGTGAGGTTAGCGTCCAACGCTCTTGAGGAGTAATTTCCTCGTGAACTTCTACGAATTCCCCACTAGGCATACGAACCAAACGACCTGTCTCACGACCGTGAAGAACTAGATCACGATCTGCTCGCTGTAGCGACAGACATAGACGCTTTGTGATGACAAATGCAAGCGGAGGTAAAATGAATATCGCAATTCGTGAGAACCACATGATTTGATTGATTGAAAGATCAAAGACAGTCGCAAAGATATCGTTACCACCATTAATCAAAGAGATAAGCACAAAAGTAATAGACATAACACCAAGAGCTGTTCGGTTAGGAACATTGCGAGGGCGATCGAGTAAATGATGCTCGCGCTTATCTCCGGTAATCCAGCTCTCGATGAATGGATAGAGCGCCATGCCAGTGAATAAAATTCCCGGCACGATTAATGCTGGAATCAAAATATTCCATGAAATCGTATGGCCAAAGGCATGAGTTTCAAGTGGGGGAGCCATGCGTACTAAACCATCCAGCCAACCCATGTACCAGTCTGGCTGAGAGCCCGCTGAAATTTGCCCAGGGTTGTAAGGACCATATAGCCAAATGGGGTTAATAGATGCAACTGCCCCTAAGAATGCAGTGATACCAAATACAATGAAAAAGAATCCGCCGGCCTTCGCCATGTATACCGGCAGGATTGGCTGACCCACAACATTCTTCTCTGTTTTACCAGGTCCAGGAAACTGAGTGTGCTTCTGGTACCAAACAAGCATGACGTGAATCGTGATGACAGCAAGAAACGCGCCAGGAATAAGCAATACATGCAAAGTAAAGATTCGAGGAATAAACCCAACACCAGGAAACGCTCCGCCGAACAAGAAGAAGGATATGTACGTACCAACAAGGGGAATTGCTTGAATAATTGCCGATGTAATGCGAAGTCCTGTGCCAGACAATAAGTCATCTGGGAGGGAGTATCCGAATAGACCTTCAACTAGTCCAAGTGTTACTAGAAGAATTCCCAGAATCCAGTTAAATTCACGTGGCTTTCTAAATGCGCCGGTAAAGAAAACCCGAAGTAAGTGAGCAACAATTGCAGCCATGAAAATATTTGCAGCCCAGTGGTGAATCTGACGCATTAACAGCCCACCACGGACTTCAAATGAGATATCAAGAGTCGATGCATATGCCGCTGACATCTTTAATCCCTTGAGCGGCTCATAAACACCCTCATAAACAACTTCCCGTTGTGATGGATCAAACCAGAGAGTAAGAAATGTTCCAGATAGAAGGAGAATCACAAATGAATACATACAGACTTCGCCTAGCATGAACGACCAGTGGTCGGGGAAGACTTTAGTGAGGGATTTCTTCATCCAACCTGCAGCACCAGTGCGCTCATCTACATAATTTGCGACAGTGCCTAATCTTTTTTCAGCTGTGGTCATTGTGAGTTACGCTCCCAGAAACTAGGTCCGACGGGTTCATTAAACGGTGCTCGTGCGACTAAATAACCTTCTGCATCGACAGTTATGTCTAACTGGGGAAGCGGGCGAGCGGCTGGTCCAAAAATTACCTTCGCGCCACGTGTTACATCAAAGGTCGATTGGTGACATGGGCACAAAAGATGCTTGGTCTGTTGCTCATAAAGAGCGACTGCGCAGCCCATGTGAGAACAGATTTTGGAAAAGGCAATAATGCCTTCATGTGTCATTGCAAATTTTTCAGGAGTGAGCTGAAAATCTTCAGGGCGAAGGCGAATAAGTAAAACAGGATCCTTTGCAATGTCGCTGAGCAAACGCTCAGTCCCTTCAGCAATTGCAGGGAGGGTTTGCACTACTGAACCTACTTCTAAATCCGAGGCCAAAATTGGACGGTTGCCTGGATCAGTCACTAAACGAGTTCCCGCTTTCCAACTAGTCATCTCTAGTTGTTTCTTTGGCAAGGGCCCTAAGTCACGAAGAAGTAGAACTGGAGGTAAAGCAAATAGACCAAGTGAAGCCGCAAGAGATCTCTTGATCAACTTTCGGCGGCCAAGTTGAACTCCTGCAACTCCATCTTTAACAGTTTTTACAAAATCAGCACGGTCTTCATCCGATGAACGAAACTCATGGCGATGATTAACGATTTCCGTCTCTGGCATCAAGGTTTTAGCCCAATGAACTGCCGCCATGCCAAGAAAAAACAGAGACATGGCCATTCCGATGCCTAAACCGAGTTGATGCGCATTTTGGTTTCCCATTATTGGAATAAAAATAAAAATATCGTCTGCCACAAAAACATATGAGTAGATAAGCAGTAGCGAGCCAACTCCTGATAGACCGAAGAGAATTGCTACCTGTTGCTCAGCCCTCTTTTCTGATCGTGGATTTAAATCAGCAGCGCGTGGGACATGGGCTGGTGCACCAGGATCATCGATTATTTCGATTTCGTTAGACACGGCACTCATCTCGCTTTCGTAGTTAACCAAACAGCCACAGCAATAAGTAAGCCAAGACCAAGTACCCAAGTAAGTAGTCCCTCAGTAACTGGTCCGATTCGTCCCATAGTTGCTCCGCCAAGATTGGGCTCTGCTTCGGCAGCCTTTATCCATTTAATGACAGAGAGTTTTTCTTCAGGTGTAAGAGTTTTATCGCTAAAGACTGGCATCGATTGTGGGCCTGTGATTAAGGCTTCGTAAATATATTTTGGTTCAACACCCATAAGTGTTGGCGCGTATTTTCCTTGCGTGAGTGCGCCACCTTGGCCGGCAAAGTTATGGCACATTGCGCAGTTATTTCTAAAAAGTTCGCCACCTTCTGCAGTATTTCCATCTCGCTCGTAATTCAAAACTTCATCACCAGGGATAGCAGGGCCAGGGGCGAGAGAGGCAACGTATGCTGCAAGCGCGGCAGTTTCGCGAGCATCATAAACAGGCGCTTTTCTTGCGGCTTGAGTGCTCATATCTGCCATCGGCATACGCCCAGTACCAACTTGGAAATCAACCGATGCAGCTCCAACACCGATCAATGACGGCGCAATAGCACCGCCTTCGGCATTGAGTCCGTGACAGGAGGAGCAACCCTTTAAGAAAATCTGCTTGCCTTCATCAATTGCAGCTGAACGAGAAAAAGTATTAGGTGTGGATTTGATTGTCGCGCTTGCAACGTTGAATGTGGTACCAATTCCAAGTAAAGCGATTATTAAGAGCAACGGAGCAGCAGCTCTGTGGCGGCGATATCTAGAAAGGTGCTTCAAGTCTTTTAACTCCCTTACTTAATTAGATAAATCGCAGAAAAAAGCGCGATCCATACAACGTCGACGAAATGCCAGTAATAAGAAACTACTATCGCAGTGGTTGCTTGGCCGCTAGTAAAACGGCGGGCTTTAGAAACGCGCACAATTACGATGAGAAACGCGATTAAACCGCCCGTCACGTGGAGACCGTGGAATCCAGTAGCGACAAAAAATACAGAACCGTAAGCAGTCGATGAAAGTGTGAGGCCTTCATGAACTAGTGCGGCGTACTCGTAAATCTGACCGCCGACGAAAAAAGCACCCATTAAAAATGTTAGCGAAAACCATTCGCGCATGCCCCATTTACTTATCTGATACATCTTGCCAGTTTTGCGGTTTTGAAAACGCTCAGCAGCAAATACACCAAACTGACATGTCACAGATGAGAGAACTAAGACTGTCGTATTGAATGCTGCAAAAGGGATGTTGAGAAGTTGATTCGACTCCATCCACACCTGCGGCCCTTGTACTCCACGAATAGTGAAATAAATAGCAAATAAAGCCGCGAAAAACATAAGCTCGCTGGAAAGCCACACAATCGTGCCAACCGCTACGGCATTGGGACGCGTGATTTTATGGTGGGACGAGACTGTTGCGCTGGACATAGCCTAATTCTGCCCTAAATCCCGCCTGCTGTCCTGCAGCAACCCCTCTGAAATCGCAGTTTTGGCTCTCATTTGGCATGAAACAGGTCACTCTGAATCGCCACTACTTGTACTTTTCTCGAGAGGTTTTAGCACTTAGAATTGAGTGCATGAGCGAGCTGATTCCGAAAAAACATATTGTCATCTATTCCGATGACTCATCGGTTCGAGCATCTGTAGTTGCATCACTCGGCCGCCGAACTTCTGCTGACCTGCCTGAGCATATTATTCATGAGTTTGCCACCGGACCAGCACTACGAAGTTTTGTTGATAATAAAGCGACAATCGATCTTTTCATTTTAGATGGAGAATCCGCCCCTGAAGGTGGGTTAGGAATCGCTCGACAGCTTAAAGATGAAGTTTTCAACTGCCCGCCAGTAATGGTGATTACTGGCCGTGTGCAGGATTCATGGTTAGCTGCATGGTCGTTGGCTGAAGCATCGGTCGTACATCCCATTGACCCATTCACTTTGGCACATACTGCAGCACAGCTTTTGCGCGGCACGAAAATCGTTACCGCTTAATTCAAGCATTATGTCAGAGCAGCTATGGCAAGATCATTTAGCAACTATGGCCAAAGGGTTAGACCTTGGTGCGAACGAAGTTCAATGGTGCATGCGAGAGATTTTAGAAGGAAGAACAGAAACACAGCGGATTAAAGAGTTTCTTTTAGCGCTGAAGAATAAGGGCGAAACTTCTGAGGAAGTTGGAGCGCTAGTAGCGCAAATGTATGAGCATTGTGCTCCAATAAAAATACAAGAACGTGCCGTTGACACTGTCGGTACTGGCGGCGATGGAGCTCACACGATAAATATTTCAACAACTGCTGCGATTATTGCCGCAGCCGCTGGGTCAAAGGTAATTAAGCATGGAAATCGTGCAGCAAGTTCAAAATCAGGTGCGGGGGATTTGCTAGAAGCATTGGGTGTTGCAATAACTCTGGATGGAAAGGGGGTTGAGCAAACATTTTCGCAGCTAGGGATCGGTTTTTGTTTTGCACCAGTCTTTCATCCTGCCATGCGCTTTGCTGGGCCAGCACGCAAAGAACTTGGTATTCCCACAGTATTTAACATTTTAGGACCGCTAGCTAATCCGGCAAGACCAAAAGCGGCAGCTATCGGTGTTGCAGATGATCGAATGCACATGGTTATGGCGAAAGTATTAGGAGATCGGGGAGTCGACGGTTTTGTCTTCCGCGGAGATGATGGACTCGATGAAATTACGTTAGCTACAACAACTTCAGTACTGACTATCGGTAACGGAGAGATAGCTCGTGATTTATTAGACCCTCTCGACTTTTCAATAGATCGTGCACCTTTGTCAGCACTTCAGGGAGGCGATGCCACTGAGAATGCACGAATCACTTCTGCAATTTTCGCGGGCGAGCGTGGTGCACCACGAGATGCAGTCGTGCTCAATGCTGCCGCTGCAATAGCCGCCTTTGATGGCAACCTTCACTTAAATCTGAACGAGCGAATTTCACAAGGCATTTTCAAAGCCACTCAAGCAATAGATTCGGGAGCAGCAAGCAAGTTGTTGGCTGATTGGGCCGCGCTGAGTCAAGCATTGCTACTGCCGTAATCGAGTCACTTTCTTTGTGAATTTCTCGACATCATCCACTGTTGTGACACCGTAGCTTCCAAATCGTTCGAAAACCCCATGGAGAACTTCAACAGTCGCCCTGGCGTCATCGAGTGCTCGGTGATTTGGTGAAGTCTGTGTTCCGAAAAATGCCGAGAGGGTTGAGAGTTTGCAATCTGAAACATCATCTAAACTCAAGACCGACCGAGCTAAGCGAACTGTGTCGAAAACTTTGTATTGCGGCCACATGTACCCATGCTGCACCGCCGCAGCCTTGAGAAAACCTAAATCGAAACTTGCATTGTGTGCAACTAAAATGTTCTCAGTTACTGGCCCTAAGAACTCAAAAAACGATGGTAGAAGTTTCTCTATGGATGGAGAATCTTGAATCATTGCATCAGATATTCCCGTTAATTCAGTAATATAATCAGGAATAGGCGTTCCGGGATTAACGAGTGATTGGAACTCTCCAATAACAATGCCGCCTCGTACCTTTACCGCGCCAATCTCCGTGATTGCCGCACCAATTTTGAGGGAGCCGCCCGAAGTTTCAAGATCCAAGACTACGAAAACGGATTCAGAGAGTGGGCGAGCAAATTCTTGAATGCTTGGTTGCCATGACTGCACATCGTCAATCTCTATATCCACATGAGATAGCCTAAATGAAATCACCGACAAAGTTCATTGAATGAAAATCGAAAAATGTGTACGCTCCCATATATGGCCGTTGAAACAGCACCACCCGGATCGATGCAAGATTGGTCAGCCACAGGTACGGGAAAAAATTCTCGCATAGGTGTTCTGCTGGTACACGGGTTTACTGGAGCCCCGCCTTCAATGCGGCCATGGGGTGAGTTTTTACTTTCGAAGGGGTACACAGTCCGCATCCCGCTGCTTCCTGGGCACGGCACAAAGCCAGAAGATTTGAACCAAGTAAAGTGGCAAGAATGGCCCGCCAAAGTACAGAGCGAACTTGAAGAGTTATTTAAATTGTGCGACCAAGTTTTTATCTGCGGACTGTCTATGGGAGGCGGAACAACACTCTACATTGCTTCTGAAAACAATGATCGCTTGAGTGGAATTATTTTAGTGAACCCGATGATTCACGTTCCATTCATATCGGCTCCGGTGGGTTACGTTCTTTCACGCTTCCAAAAACTTCGCACCAGTGTCGGAAATGATGTCAAGCGTCCAGGAGTCACCGAGCATGGTTATGACGCTCTGCCAACCCGAGGCATTCATCAACTACTCATCATGCTAAAAATTACCCGCAAGAGGCTCGGCAGCATAACTTTGCCGGTTCAACTCTTTCACAGCGTAGAAGATCACACTTTGCCGGTATCAAATACTGAAATAATTATGGCTGGTCTAGGATCCAAAAATAAAACTCGAATTGAATTAGTTAATAGCTATCACGTTGCCACTCTCGATTATGACCAAGAGTTGATCTTTCAAAATTCATTGACGTTCATACAAGGATTGTCAAAGAAATATCCTATGAATTAATTAAGGAGAGTTTTTAGCTCTCTATCAGTGGACCGTACTGGGATCGAACCAGTGACCCCCACAATGTCAATGTGGTGCTCTACCGCTGAGCCAACGATCCTTGCTGGGAAATCATACCCCACGATATTTATTACAGTGAGCGGCCGAAGTCATCCTCAATTCGCTCAATATCATCTTCTCCAAAGTAAGTCCCTGTCTGCACTTCAATGAAAATTACATCATCACTGCCAATATTTTCTATGCGATGTAAATCGCCAATAGCTAGATCAATAGTGTCATTAGCCTTAAGAGTTTTGTTTAGACCATTATGAGTGACGAGTGCGGTTCCAGACACTATGAACCAATGTTCAGCTCGTTTTTGATGGCGTTGATAGGAAAGTCGTTTACCGGGTTTGACCCAGATGCATTTGACTTTGTGCGTTTGGCTTTCTTGGAGAACTTCATAATGTCCCCAGGGGCGTTCTGATTCTGACATCGACCCCATCCATTTCTGTAGAAGGTTTAGAACAAAGATGGAGGTCGGGACGGGATTTGAACCCGTGTAGAGGGATTTGCAGTCCCTTGCCTCGCCTCTCGGCCACCCGACCAATTACATATCGCCGTGGCGACTTATCAGAGCGGACGACCGGGTTCGAACCGGCGACCTGAACCTTGGCAAGGTTCCGCGCTACCAACTGCGCTACGTCCGCGAGGGGGCAAAATCTATCGTAGGAAGGCCATAAGCGCCAAAGTGGAGTTTGAATGGATAGCGTTTACCCGTGATGCCTAGCGAAGCTATGTTCTGGATGAATGGTCGTTTAGCAACGGGGCTTTTGGAAATCTCGCACGACCCAGCTGCGCTAGATGACGGTGGGTTTTGGGCAGTTACTACCAATTTTGAAGGTCAATTCACTGGCGCTCGTTTCGAGACAGTTATACAAAGTGATTTTCCGCTAAGTCAGTGGGCAGGTGTTTCTGGCAAGTGGGCTAGTTCGAAAAATGAATCTGAATACATGAATTACGTAAGGACTATTCAGGAGTCAATCGGAGAAGGCCGGGTGTATCAAGTAAATGCCTGTCGTGAACTTTCTTTACCCTTTCCTGAACATGTGAATTTACGTGGTTTGTTTTCAAAAATTCTTGTGCAAAATCCAGCACCTTGGGCGAGCTATCTAGAAATTCCGAATGTCAATATCGCGTCTGCATCACCTGAACTCTTCTTGAAGCGAAGCGGAAATCTTGTTTCCACATCACCAATAAAAGGAACTCAACTTCCTGGACAAGAACATTTTGGGGCTAAAGATGTAGCTGAAAACATAATGATTGTTGATTTAATGCGTAACGATTTGGGCGCAATTTGTGAAAGTGGAAGCGTGACAGTTCCACGTTTATTGGAATCAGAATCACATCCAGGTTTAGTTCACTTAGTTTCAGATGTGCAAGGCCAATTACGAGCTGAAATAACATGGGGGGAGATACTTATGGCGCTACTCCCGCCTGGTTCAGTCAGTGGTGCACCTAAGTCTTCGGCGCTGCAAGTTATTGGTGAAAATGAAAAAATACGAGGACCTTATTGTGGAGCACTTGGTTGGATCCAAGGCGATCAATGCGAACTCTCCGTTGCTATTCGTATCTTTTTTAAAGATCAAGGACTCAAGTTTGGAACAGGCGCTGGTATTACTTGGAGCAGTGATCCCGCTGGAGAATGGGAAGAAACGCAACTCAAAGCCCGACGCCTTATTTCCATTGCCGGAGGCGACCTTTAATGCGAACTTCATTTAACGGCGTGCTTGAAAGAAATGGCATCACGAAACTTACTTCGCAGGGTTGGCTGGATGGAAATGGAATTTTTGAAACTATAAGAACCGTGCGTTCACGCCCATATTTATTTCAACGACATCTCGACAGAGCAACTAGCTCTGCAGGTATTGCCAATATCCCCATGCCTGGTTCAGAGATAATCCAAACGAGTGTTGCGCAGTTGCTCAATTCTGATTCATGCGAAAATGGTTTGCTACGGATTTCATTTGGCAGTGATGGAAATTGGGCTGCCGCACATATTCCCTATGAACCCATTAATACTGCCGCAAACGTGTGCACACATACAGATCAGATTGATACTGCTGGGGAATCAATAAAGCGTTATCCGTATGATTATCGCTTACGGATTTTGGAGAACGCAAAAGAGTTAGGCTTTGATGAAGCTCTAGTAGTTAATGCCACAGGAAATGTTTGTGAAGGCGCTGTAACGAATTTGTTGGTAAATCTTGATGGGCAATGGATAACTCCACCCACTTCCGATGGATTATTGCCAGGAATCATGCGCGGGTTCGTGATTGAGAATTTTCCGGTAAAAGTCTCTTCGCTATCCAAATCTAGATTAGATGATGTTTCGGCGGCAATTTTGTTAAGTAGCCTGCGAATAGCCCAACCAATCCAATCTATTAATGGACGAAAACTGGCTGCTTCCGAGACGTTCTGCGCGCAAATTGAAGCGATGACTGTGCTTCATTCGGTAGACTAATTTCATGTCCACGATTGAAATTACCGTTGATGGTAAGGCGCTCACAGTTGAGGCAGATACTCGTCCCACCAATCTTTTTACCGATGATAAAGAAATTGTGGTCGCCCGCATTAATGGTGTGTTGAAGGATTTGTGGACCGATTTACAATCTGGTGACATCGTAGAAGGTGTATCGATTTCATCTCCAGATGGCTTAGCTGTTCTGCGTCACTCTACAGCCCACGTTATGGCGCAAGCGGTACAGTCTGTTTTTGCTGATACACGCCTTGGTATAGGGCCTCCAATTAAAGATGGCTTTTACTATGACTTTGATCCACAACAAACTTTTAATCCAGATGATTTAGTAAAAATAGAAAGTGCAATGCGCAAGATTGTAAAAGAGGGTCAACGTTTTAAGCGTCGTGTTATTACTGAATCACAAGCTCTCTTAGAGCTGGCGCATGAACCGTATAAATGTGAACTAATTGGCATTAAAGGACCCGCAGGGGATGAGGCCAGTGTTGAAGTTGGTGGAAGTGAATTAACCATCTACGACAATTTGGGACGCGATGGAAATCCTGTTTGGAGCGACTTGTGTAGAGGCCCGCATTTGCCTTCGACTAAACACATCCCAGCATTTAAATTAATGCGGACTGCCGCCGCTTATTGGCGTGGCTCAGAGAAAAATCCGATGTTGCAGCGAATCTACGGAACTGCCTGGCCTTCGCAAGATGAACTCAATGGTTATCTTGAACTTTTAGCTGAAGCCGAAAAACGTGATCATCGCCGCTTAGGAACTGAGTTGGATCTATTTTCGTTTCCAGAGGAAATTGGTTCCGGATTAGCAGTATTTCATCCAAAAGGGGGGATTATTCGTCGCGCGATGGAGGATTACTCTCGCAAGCGCCATGAAGACGAGGGTTATGAATTTGTTTACTCTCCACACTTAACTAAGGCCGCACTTTTCGAAACTTCCGGACATTTACAGTGGTATGCCGATGGCATGTATCCACCAATGATTCTGGATGAAGAACTGCATGCCGATGGCACTGTTAAGCGGGCGGGTCAGCAGTACTACATGAAACCCATGAATTGTCCGTTTCACAATTTAATATATAAATCTCGCGGCCGTTCTTACCGAGAATTACCTTTGCGTCTTTTTGAATTCGGTACGGTTTATCGATACGAAAAATCCGGCGTACTTCATGGAATTACACGTGCGCGTGGATTCACCCAAGATGATGCACATATCTACTGCACCAAAGAGCAGATGGTTGATGAACTTGATTCGTTGTTAACTTTTGTACTTAATTTGTTGCGAGATTATGGACTGAACGATTTTTATCTCGAACTTTCAACTCGTAATCCTGAAAAATCTGTTGGCGAAGATAGTGATTGGCTTGAAGCAACGGAGGCATTGCGCAAAGCAGCTACGGCTCAAAATCTAGAACTCGTTTTAGATGAGGGTGGAGCGGCATTTTATGGGCCAAAGATTTCCGTTCAAGCAAAAGATGCGATCGGGCGTACATGGCAGATGTCAACGATCCAAGTTGACTTTCAATTACCGCAAAGATTTGAACTCGAATATGCAGCAAGCGATGGAACTCGTCAACGACCAGTAATGATTCACCGTGCGCTATTTGGCTCTATTGAAAGATTCTTTGGAGTATTGACTGAACATTACGCCGGAGCATTTCCTCCATGGCTTGCTCCTGTGCAAGCAATAGGAATCCCAGTGGCAGATGCATTCTCAGATTATTTAGCTGATGTAATGCATCAGATGCGCAAGGCGGGCATTCGAACTGAACTCGATAGTTCAGACGACCGGATGCAAAAAAAGGTACGCAATGCGCAGTTACAGAAAATCCCATTCATGGTTATTGCAGGGGAAGAAGATCAAGCAGCTGGGGCTGTGTCTTTTCGTTTCCGAAATGGTGACCAGCAAAACGGTATTCCCGTTGCAGATGCAATTGCACATATCAAAAAAATCGTCGCAGACCGTACTCAGGTATAGAAGTTGTCCATAGACGGTCTTGGTATTCCCGATGGTTGGGCAC
>WLMW01000022.1 GCA_009700025.1 Actinomycetota bacterium | reverse complement strand
TCGGAGTTAAAAAGACTTCGCCTGATGTCTTTCCAAACTCACTCACATGCGCACTTAGTGAGAGCTTTTGGGATTTGATGATGTGGCGCACTAATGAAAAACCGTTCGCATGAAAACCACTTGATGGCATTGCAATTAATACATCACCTGCTTGCACCAAGTTTTCGCCTAATTGTTTATCAGCATCGACCACGCCTGTTGCTGCACCTGCAATATCAAACTCGTCCTCATCTAATAATCCTGGGTGTTCAGCGGTCTCCCCACCAATCAAAGCTGTGTTAGCTTTTATGCAACCGCGTGCAATCCCAGCAACAATCTCTGCAATACGTTCTGGTATAACTTTTCCAACCGCAATATAGTCCGTCATAAATAATGGTTCTGCTCCACATACAACTAAATCATCCACAACCATTGCTACTAAATCTTCACCAATTGTGTCGTACTTGCCAATAGCACGCGCTATCTCTGTCTTTGTCCCAACACCATCTGTCGATGTTGCAAGAAGAGGTTTGGTCATTTTTTTAAGTGCACTTGCATCAAATAATCCTGCGAAACCTCCGATGCCACCTAAAGCCTCTGGCCGTGAGGCCTTTGCAATTGAGGCCTTCATTAGGCTTACCGCACGATCTCCTGCATCAATATCTACACCTGCATCTTTGTATGTACTCATCTAAATACCTTGCACTTCGGTAATTTCAAGGCGCATCTTTCCCTCAGACATGTCTGCAGGGATTCTGATGGGATAAACACCCGTAAAACATGCCGAACAGAGCTTATTTTCCTCAATCTGGGTTGATTGAATCAGTCCTTCGAGTGAAACAAATCCCAGTGAATCAGCGCCAATTGAACGACGAATCTCTTCGATTTCAAGCCCACTTGCAATTAGCTCAGCGCGAGTTGCAAAGTCAATTCCATAGAAACATGGCCACTTAACTGGTGGTGAAGAAATACGAACATGAATCTCACGCGCACCAGCCTCACGTAGCATACGAACTATGGCACGCTGAGTGTTTCCTCTTACTATTGAATCATCTACTACAACGATTCTCTTTCCTTCAATAATCTCACGCAGTGGATTCAGTTTTAACCTAATACCCAGTTGGCGAATAGTTTGCGACGGTTGAATGAAAGTTCGCCCCACATATGAATTTTTCACTAAACCAATTCCAAATGGAATTCCGGAACCCTTTGCGTAGCCGATTGCAGCTGGCGTTCCAGATTCAGGAATTGGAATGACTAAATCGGCTTCCACAGGTGCTTCTTTAGCTAATCGAACTCCGATAGCGACACGAGTTGCATGAATACCTTGACCAGCAATTGTTGTATCAGGGCGTGATAGGTAGACATATTCAAAAAGACAACCTTTTGGTTCAGCTGTTGCCCATCGCTTTGAGCGCACACCATTTTCATCAATAGCAATTAACTCTCCGGGTTCAATTTCACGAATAAAAGCAGCGCCGACAATATCTAGACCTGCGCTCTCTGAAGCAACTACCCAACCAGTCTCTAATTTGCCAAGTACCAACGGGCGAACACCATGACGATCACGCGCAGCATAAAGTGTGTGTTCATCCATGAAAACTAAAGAGAAAGCACCTTCTAATTGTGGCAAGACTGCAATTGCACTTGCTTCAACATTTTTTTCATTTTGTAATGAGATTAGTGCAGTCATGATTTCAGTATCGGTGGTTGCTCCACGGTCACGACCAGTAGTTGGTTCTAATTTTTGAACTAGTTCAGCTAATTCACCTGTGTTAGTTAAGTTGCCATTGTGGGCTAAAGCCAGTGTCCCGTACTTAGTTGGCCGTAGAGTTGGCTGGGCATTTACCCACGTACTCGACCCAGTTGTGCTGTAACGGCAGTGACCGATTCCTAAGTTTCCAGGAAGTGTTGCTAGATCACTTTCGGTAAAAACTTGTGAAACAAGACCCATATCTTTATAGACAAGAATTCTCTGACCATCACTCGTTGCAATTCCAGCTGACTCTTGTCCGCGATGTTGCAGCGCATACAAACCATAAAAGGCTAACTTGGCTACTTCTTCTCCTGGTGCCCATACGCCAAATACTCCGCAAGCATCTTGTGGCCCTTTGTCAGCATCCAAGATGTTGTGGTTTAACAAACCATCAGGTCGACGACTCATGAGCGCATCCTAAGCGGTAGATACTCCGTTAAATCCGCTCGGACACCAGATGCCGCTATTGCGCCGTTGCTGAGTGCATCTGCCCACGTAAGTTCTCCACTTACTAAAGCCAGCCAGGTTGTTGCATCCATTTCAATAACATTTGCAGGGGTTCCACGGGTGTGAGTAGGCCCATCACCGCATTGCACCGCCGCATAGGGAGGAATGCGTACTTCTATTGCTCGACCTGGTGCCTTAGCAACGAGAATATCTAAACTCTCTTTAACGGCTTGAAGAATTCTGGGGTCTCTCATCGCCATTAACCAAACAATCGAGGAAATGTTGAAGTGTGTGCAATGCGTAAATCATCAAGTGAAATAACACAATCATTAATAACCAATGAATCTCCACCAGTAGTTCCCAATTTTGTGAGAGTCGTTGAATATTTGCTAGTAAGTTGAGTGAGAATTTCCAATTTATTTGGTTCGATTGCAACGACTACCCGACCTGGCGACTCACTTAGTAGGCCTATACCAACTTCATTTAAAGAAACAGTTGCACCAATTGAATATCGCAAAACCATTTCAGTTAAGCCAGCAGATAATCCACCTTGACTTAAATCATGGGCCGCGCTAAATATTTTTGCAGAATGTCCAGCAAGGAGTAGCTCTATAAGTCGCATTTCACGAGCTAAATCAGCAGTAGGGGTCTGCCCTATGCGTTCGCCATGGAGAAAGGCCCATTCACTGCCAGCTAAATCAGCAAACGTATCGCCCAAGAGATATAGATCTAAACCTGCACTGCTAAAACTCATTGGTGTTCGAGTACGAACATCTTGAATGACTCCAAGTACACCAATTACTGGTGTTGGCAAGATTGCAACACTTCCAGTCTGATTGTAAAAGGAAACATTGCCACCAGTAACTGGTAATCCCATTTCTAAACAACCGTCTGCAAGACCGCGTACTGATTCGGCAAACTGCCACATGACACCTGGATCTTCAGGGGAGCCAAAGTTTAGACAGTTAGTAACAGCTAATGGGCGAGCTCCCGCAGTTGCAATATTTCGAGCAGCTTCTGCAAGGGCTAACTTTGCCCCTTCATATGGATTCAGATAAGACCAGTTTGCATTTGCATCCGTTGAGATTGCAACACCTAAATGTGTTTTTTCATCAATACGAACCATTCCAGAGTCATCAGGTTGAGATTGAATTGTATTTCCCTGAACATATTTATCATATTGTGAAGTGACCCATGATTTATCGGCCAAATTAGGAGCACCTGCAAGTTTGAGGACTGCTGCCCTCACTTCTTCTGACGTATTTGGAATCATCACATTAACTTTTTGCGAATTTACTAAATCAATGTATGCAGGTTGTGTAAATGGGCGGTTATAAACTGGACCCTCGTGGGCAACGGTGCGCGGTGGTACGTCCACAATCACTTCACCATTCCATGTAATTTCCAAGCGGTCTCCATCGGTAACTTCACCAATTGCAGTTACGGTCACATCCCACTTCTTGCAAATCTCTAAAAAGCGTGACAACTTTTCTGGTTCAACAATTGCGCACATGCGCTCTTGCGATTCTGACATTAAAATCTCTTCAGGTGAAAGTGATGGATCGCGTAAAGGAACCCTATCTAGCGCTACTTTCATGCCCCCAGAGCCACCTGAGGCTAATTCACTTGTTGCACACGATAAACCTGCACCACCTAAATCCTGTATTCCAACTACTAAATCCTCAGCAAAGATTTCAAGTGAGCACTCAATCAAAATCTTTTCTACAAAAGGATCTCCTACTTGAACACTTGGTCGTTTTGTTGAACCTCCAGCACCAAAAGTTTCAGAAGCAAGTACTGAGACTCCGCCTATTCCATCTCCACCGGTTTTAGCACCAAAAAGAACTACCAGGTTGCCTGCGCCAGCAGCTTTAGCTAATTTAATATCACTATGTTTCATAACACCAATGCACAGAGCATTGACTAATGGATTACCTGCATACGTTTCATCAAAAACAATCTCTCCCCCGATATTGGGTAACCCCAAACAGTTTCCATAACCGCCAACACCTGCGACGATTCCAGGTAGAACTCGACGGGTATCTGGCGCATCTGCTGGACCAAACCTCAGTGGATCCATAACAGCAATTGGTCGGGCACCCATCGTCAAAATATCTCTAACAATTCCACCAACACCAGTTGCTGCACCTTGATACGGCTCAACAAAGGATGGGTGATTATGCGACTCAATTTTAAAAGTAACTGCATAACCTTGACCAACGTCGACAACGCCGGCATTTTCGCCAATGCCCACAAGGAGCGCATCAGAGTGGGGGGCTTTTTCACCAAACTGTTTCAAATGTACTTTTGATGACTTATATGAGCAGTGCTCAGACCACATGACCGAGTACATCGCTAATTCTGACGACGTTGGGCGCCGACCTAGGATCTCTTTGATACGTGCGTACTCATCGGGTTTTAAACCAAGTTCGGCAAAAGGTTGTTTGTTATCTGGCGTATTCTTCGCGATTGAAACGGTATCAAGGCTCATTACTTAACCATTGCATTCAAAATTGAAGTAAAGAAGCCAAGTCCTTGTGCAGATGGCCCTGTTAGTCGGTCAATAGCGTGCTCTGGGTGAGGCATAAGGCCCACTACATTGCCTCGAGCATTTGAAATTCCTGCAATTAAGTTGCGAGAACCGTTGGGATTTTCACCTACATAACGAGCAATCACTCGACCTTCTCCTTCTAACTGAGCAAGCGTCTTGTTATCACATTGAAATGAGCCCTCACCATTTTTAAGTGGAATAGTTATTTTATCCCCAACATTAAAAGATGTGGTCCATGCAGTTGTATTACTAATAATTTCAATTTCTTGATCACGGCACAAGAAATGTAAATCGGAGTTGCGCGTTAAGGCACCGGGCAGTAAGTGTGATTCGCAAAGAACTTGAAAACCGTTACAGATTCCAAGAACTGGCATGCCTTTTTCAGCAGCTTCAATCACCAAATTCATTACCGGAGCAAAACGAGAGATAGCCCCACAGCGTAGATAGTCCCCATAAGAAAATCCTCCTGGCAAAATTACTGCATCGACTCCTTTAAGATCCGCGTCCGCATGCCAAAGGGCAACAGCTTCAGCACCACCATGTGTAACAGCGCGCGCAGCATCGCGATCATCCAGCGTCCCTGGAAAAGTTATGACTCCAATGCGCATTACTTTTCAACTCTTACTACATAGGTTTCTATAACTGGATTTGAAAATAGAACTTCAGCTGCTTTTTCTACTTCAGCTAACTGTGCTGGTGTCGGCTCTCCTTCAATAACTATTTCGAATCGCTTTCCTTGTCGAACTGACTTCGCAAACGTAAATCCAAGTCGGGGTAGTGCAGATGCAACGGCATTTCCTTGTGGGTCTAAAATCTCTGGCTTTAACATCACTTCAACCACGATTATTGCCATTGTCATATTCTCCTTGTTTTAGAAAACGTTGCCAGTTAAACGAAAAAATGCCTCTTTATATCTTTGTGCTGTTTTTTCAACGATCTCTTCCGGTAGTTCTGGAGGTGGACTATTTCTATCCCAACCACTTGCTACGAGGTAATCACGTAAAAACTGTTTGTCAAAGGATGCTTGCGCTCCCCCGGGTGCCCAAGTTGAAAGCTCCCAAAACCTAGAAGAATCTGGGGTTAGCGCCTCATCGCCCAAGATAATCTCTCCGAGCGCGTTACATCCAAATTCAAATTTAGTGTCGGCCAGAATTATTCCACGCTCTTTAGCAAAAGCAGCAGCAGTCTCATACAACGTGATAGTCAAATCCTTCAAAGCTTGTGCCTGGTCGTTACCAATACTGATAGCAGCAGTTTCGAAATCTATATTGATGTCATGATCGCCAATTTCTGCCTTTGTCGCTGGTGTAAATATCGTCGTTGGCAGTTGCGAGCCATCGAGTAAACCCGTCGGAAGGTGATTACCGCATACAGCTTGATTATTTTGATATTCGTTCCAACCGCTCCCCGTCAAGAAGCCACGTGCTACGCATTCAATTTCAAACATTTCAAGTGGTTGCACAATCACAGCGCGATCAATTACAACATCTGGAACTTCTGTGGATACAACATGATTTGGGATTATGTCTTCAAGAAGTTCAAACCAAAAAAGTGAGAGTTGCGTTAATACAGCGCCTTTGCCAGGAATTGTAGTTGGCATTACCCAGTCATATGCAGATACACGATCTGATGCCACAAGCAGAATCTCATTATTATTATTCGAATATAAGTCTCGCACTTTTCCGGTGCGCAGATGAGTCCACCCAGGTATTGAAGGCGCTGGCGGTGGACCAGCTAGGCCAAAGCCGCTCACCGAATAGAGCCGGGCTTGTACTGCATTGCTGCAGGGTGCGCGGAAGTTATCGCTTCAATGCGATGAACAACTCGTGCAACTTGTTGGCGAGCATCGCCAGTGAATTCAAGTGGGCTGCTTATAAGAAGATTTAAAGCCGATTGATCTAATGGCAAGCGAGAGTCGTTAGCCAAATCGTGAAGCAGTGTGTTCTCTTTACCTTCGCGCATTCCAAGAGCGGCTTTCACCGCATGCTCCTTAATAACTTCATGTGCAACTTCGCGACCAACACCTGCTTTTACGGCGGCCATTAAAATCTTAGTAGTTGCAAGAAAGGGCAGATACCTCTCTAGTTCAGCTGCAATAACCTTTGGAAAAGCACCAAATTCACCCAAAACAGTGAGCATTGTTTCAAGTAAGCCATCAATTGAATAAAACGCATCAGGTATCGCGACACGGCGGACAACACTGCATGAGACATCACCCTCATTCCACTGATCACCAGCTAATTCGCTAACCATCGATGCATAGCCGCGCAAAACTACTGCCAATCCATTTACGCGTTCACACGAGCGAGTATTCATTTTATGTGGCATTGCGCTACTACCAACTTGACCTGCTTTAAACCCTTCAGTAACTAACTCTGATCCAGCCATCAATCGAATTGATGTTGCCAATGATGAAGGAGCTGCTGCCAATTGGACGAGTGTTGTTACAACATCATAATCAAATGAGCGGGGATAAATCTGTCCAGTTGAATCTAATATGGATTTAAAACCAAGCTCTTTGGCAATCTCTGCTTCAAGCTTTGTATGTGCATCGGAGGATCCAAGTAAATCGATAGAGTCTTGTGAGGTTCCAACAGGCCCTTTAATGCCCCGCATTGGATATCGGCCTTGGAGAGCTACCAAACGCTCATAAGCAAAAAGTAATTCTTCGGCCGATGATGCAAAGCGTTTACCAAGAGTTGTGATTTGTGCCGGCACATTATGTGATCGACCAGCAATCGGCTGATCTGCATACTGTGTTGCGCGCTCTGCTAACCGTGCAAGAAGTGTTACAACTTTTCCTTGAACAATTTCTAAACCTTTTTGAATTTGAAGTGCTTCAATATTTTCAGTCAAGTCACGACTTGTCATACCAGCATGGATTGCTTCATGACCCGCAAGATCGTTGAACTCTTCTATTCGCGCTTTTACATCATGGCGTGATTTTTTTTCTCGTGCATCTATAGATGCTAGATTCACATTTGTTATTACGCGTTCATAATCTGAAATAACATCTTTGGAAATTGTGTGGCCAAGTGCAGATTGTGCACGCATGACCGCAATCCACAATTTACGCTCGGCAATTATTTTGGCTTCTGGCGCAAAGATGTCCCGCATTGCAGCGGATGCATATCTGTCGGCAATGAGGCTCACTGATGAATTATCGGCCATTTAATTGCCTTTTTCTGCCACTGAGGCGTTTAGTGCGATGTCGCTGCGATAAAAAGAGCAGGGTAAGGATATTTGGCTAATGACACGGTACGCACGGTCCCGAGCTTCGGTGAGATCGGCGCCAATGCCGGTCACGCTTAAAACTCGACCGCCTGAAGCAATAAGACTTTCGCCACTTTGAGATATTCCTGCATAGAAAACTTTCACATTCTCACCATTTGGAATCTTCGAAATCACGGAACCGTTTTGAGGAGCGCCTGGGTATCCATCTGCAGCAAGCACGACAGCCACTGCTGATTGATCCGTCCACTCAAGAACTGTGTCTGCAAGTCCTCCAGTTGCCGCTTTGAATAAAAGGCTTGCTAATGGGGTTTTAAGTAATGGAATCAACACCTGTGTCTCGGGATCTCCAAAGCGTACGTTGAACTCGATTACCCGCGACCCGTGGTCGGTAAGTGCTAAGCCTGCATATAGGAGACCCACAAATGGTGTTCCCCGTGCATTCATTTCAGCAATCATTGGCGCAAGAACTTGAGTATAAGTTTCTTCAATAATTTCAGTTGGTGCCCAAGGAAGTGGTGAGTATGCACCCATTCCTCCTGTGTTTGGTCCAGTGTCATTATCATGTGCACGCTTAAAATCTTGTGCTGGTTGCATAGCGAGAATTGAAACTCCATCACTTATGCCAAAAAGTGATACTTCGGGGCCATTTAAAAACTCTTCAATAACCACACGCCCACATGCAATTGCATGGCGTAAAGCTTCTTCGCGATTGAGTGTGACTACAACGCCTTTACCACCAGCTAAACCATCGTCTTTAACAACATAGGGTGGGCCAAAGGTATCAAGAGCGCTTTCATACTCTTGCACAGTAGAACAAGTAAAACTTTGCGCGGTCAAAACCCCGGCATCAGACATTACCTCTTTGGCAAAAGTTTTAGACCCTTCAAGTTGTGCTGCAGCTTTTGATGGCCCAAACACAGCAATCTTTAATCGCCTGAGATCATCGGCAACACCATTTACAAGTGGAGTTTCGGGACCAATCACAACTAAATCTGCTTCGATTTCCTGTGCCAGGGCAACGATTTCAGCATTACTCGATATATCTATTGCATGACACTGTGCAAACTCTGCAATACCTGGATTGCCTGGTGCAACATGTAGCGATGTACATGCAGGATCTGCGTGTAGACCTAGTCCAAGAGCGTGTTCACGACCGCCACTACCGACTAGGAGGATTTTCATTTATTAAATGAAATCCGTTACAACAATGGTTTCATCGCGCCCGGGACCAACACCGATTGCACTCATTGGTGCTCCGGAAATTTTCTCCAAGAAGGCGACATAATCTTGCGCTGCTTTTGGAAGATCGCTGAGTTTTCTTGCCTTCGTAATATCTTCGCTCCAGCCTTGTAAATACTCATAAATCGGTTTTGCGTGATGGAAATCGCTCTGTGACGCGGGTAGTTCTTCAACGCGCTTACCATCAATTTCATAAGCAACACATACTGGAATTTTTTCCCAACCAGTTAATACATCTAACTTAGTTAAAAAGAAATCCGTTAGCCCATTTACTCGCACTGCATAGCGGGCAATTGGTGCGTCATACCAACCACAACGGCGTGCACGACCAGTAGTGACACCAATTTCGCCACCAATACGCCGCAAGGCTTCTCCATCTTCATCGAAGAGTTCGGTAGGAAATGGGCCGCTACCAACGCGCGTTGTATAAGCCTTTACAATTCCAATAACTTTATCAATCTTTGTTGGTCCAATGCCACTACCAGTGCATGCACCACCCGCAGTTGGATTACTAGATGTCACAAATGGGTAAGTACCATGGTCTACATCAAGCAATGTGCCTTGTGATCCTTCTAGAAGCACGCGCTTACCGGCTTTAAGAGCTTCATCAAGAAGCAGTACTGTGTCTGCAACATACGGGCGAAGAATTTCAGCGTAACCAAGATATTCTTCAAGAACTTCATCAATTTCGATATTTTTACGGTTAAAAACCTTAATAAGCACCTGGTTCTTATCACGGAGCGCACTTTCAATCTTTTGACGAAGGATTGATGGGTCAAATAAATCTTGAACACGAATTCCGATACGGTTAATTTTGTCGGCATATGCTGGTCCAATTCCCCGTCCAGTTGTGCCAATCTTTGACTTTCCTAAGAAACGCTCTGAAACTTTATCTATCGTGCGGTGATACGGTGTAATCAAATGTGCATTTGTTGAGATAACTAATTTACTACAATCAATTCCACGCTCAGTTAAACCTTTGATTTCTTCTAGCAATACACCCGGATCAATTACAACTCCATTACCAATAACTGGAATTACATTTGGGGAAAGAATTCCTGAAGGTAGTAAGTGAAGTGCATATTTTTGATCACCAATGACAACTGTGTGTCCGGCATTGTTGCCACCTTGATAGCGCACAACATAATCAACTCGGTCACCTAGTAAATCGGTGGCTTTACCTTTGCCTTCATCGCCCCATTGGGCGCCAAGCAAAACTAGTGCAGGCATCGATAAAGCCTCTCCAATTAGTTAGAAATTATTTGAGTGATGAAGTGCCAGTTGAACGAAGATCTTCACAAGCGTGTACAACACGTGCAGCCATTCCGGCTTCAGCAGCCTTGCCCCATGCACGAGGATCGTATGCCTTTTTATTTCCAACTTCGCCATCGATTTTTAACACACCGTCATAGTTCTTTAACATGTGATCGACAACAGGTCGAGTAAATGCATACTGAGTATCAGTATCTATATTCATCTTGATAACACCATAATCAAGTGATTCACGAATTTCTGACAACAGTGAACCTGAACCACCATGAAAAACTAGGTCCATTGGCTTACTTCCGGCAGGTAATCCAAGTTTGTTAGATACTGCTTCTTGAAGTGTTGCCAAAATCTTTGGCTGTAGAACGACATTTCCTGGCTTGTAAACTCCATGAACATTTCCGAAAGTAGCTGCTACTAAATACCGCACATCAGTTCCAAGAGTTTCAATAGTTAGAAGTGCATCTTCAGGATGTGAATAAAGTTTTGCATCGTGCTTGGCTTCAATGCCATCTTCTTCTCCGCCAACAACTCCGATTTCAATTTCAAGAATTGTGCGAGCTGCAATTGACATATCCAACATCTCTCTAGCAACTTTCATGTTTTCTGCCATTGATACTGCTGAGCCATCCCACATGTGTGAATTAAATAGTGGAGCTTTTCCTAATGCAAGACGTTCTGCACCAAAAGCAAGTAGCGGGCGCATAAAACCATCAAGCTTTTCTGCTGGGCAGTGATCTGTGTGGATTCCAATATTGACGTTGTAGTTCTTTGCAACAACGTGTGCAAATTCGGCGAGCGCTACTGCGCCATCAACCATCTTTTTAACTGTTGAACCCGATGCATATTCAGCACCGCCCCAAGAAAATTGAATGATTCCATCGGACTCGGCTTCGGCGAAACCACGAATTGCCGCAGTGATGGTTTGTGATGATGAAACGTTAATCGCCGGATATGCAAAGGCACCTTTTTTGGCGCGATCCAACATATCTACATAAATCTCGGGGGTTGCAATTGGCACTATGGCTCCTCGTCGCTCTGGTGTAAAACTCTAGGAGAGCGCTTCGTTGAACCATCTAGAGGCTTACGGCCAATCCTCTCACTTACCTGTCAAAACCCACAAAAGCGGCGCGAAAAAGCCCCTAAACCCAGGCGGTGAGGGGCTTTTTCGTGCCTGTGGCTACATCAGTACCTTAAAGGCATTACGCAGGAAGCGGGCCAATGCCGAGACCAGAGTGGGATTGCTTAAGAATTTTAGAAATAACAGGACAAATGTTGAGATGCTCATTTTTCTCCTTTCAATAGGCGTCCAGCATCTTTGCCTGCTTTATTGAATGAGAAAGAGCACTGTCAAATCACTGTTGATAACAATGGCGAAAGGGTAATCTCCCACGTTATGAACCAAGACCATGAGTCATTAGAAAACCTTCTTACTGAGAATCGCCACTTCTTGCCCAGTCCAGAATTCGCCGCACAAGCAAATGCACAGCCCGATGAGTATGCACATGCAAACAAAGATCGCTTAGCTTTTTGGGAAGAACAAGCTAGCAAACTTCAGTGGGACGAAAAATGGAATGAAGTACTCGAATGGAAAGCACCGTACGCTAAATGGTTTTTGGGTGGAAAAATAAATGCATCAGTTAACGCGCTAGATCGACATGTTGCTGAGGGTCGCGGAAATCGAGTCGCTTTTCATTTTGAAGGTGAACCTGGTGACACACGAACAATTACTTATGCAGAACTTCTAGCCGAAGTTAAAAAGGCAGCAAACGCATTAATTGAAATTGGAATCAAAGCCGGTGATCGTGTTGCAATCTACATGCCGATGATTCCCGAAGCAGCTATCGCAATGTTGGCATGTGCTCGTATTGGTGCACCTCACTCAGTAGTCTTTGGTGGATTTTCAGCCGATGCTTTGTTATCACGTATTCAAGATGCTGATGCAAAATTAGTTATTACTGCAGATGGTGGATTTAGAAAAGGTGCGGCATTTGCACTTAAGCCTGCAGTTGATGAAGCACTCAAAGGTCAGCACAATGTTGAGAAGGTTTTAGTTGTCCAGCGCACACAGCAAGAAACTGCGTGGACAGATCGCGATATTTGGTGGCACGACATTGTTGGTCGACAATCAGTTGAACATGTTGCAGAAAATTTTGATGCTGAGCATCCGCTATTTATTTTGTATACATCAGGTACGACAGCCAAGCCAAAGGGTATTTTTCATACAACTGGAGGTTATCTAACCCAAGTTGCCTACACCCACAGGGTTGTATTCGACCTAAAACCCGAAACCGATGTTTATTGGTGTACCGCTGATGTTGGTTGGATTACGGGTCATAGTTATGTCGTTTATGGACCACTCATTAATGGTGCAACACAGATTATGTATGAGGGAACTCCTGATACACCACATAAAGGACGCATCTTTGAGATTGTTGCAAAATATGGAGTGACTATTTTGTACACAGCACCAACGTTGATTCGTACTTGGATGAAGTGGGGAGATGAATATCCTCAGGCCCATAATTTAAAATCACTTCGATTATTGGGGACCGTTGGTGAACCAATTAATCCTGAAGCTTGGATGTGGTACCGCGAAATTATCGGTGGCAATCGTTGTCCAATTGTTGACACGTGGTGGCAAACTGAAACTGGCGCAATAATGATTTCGCCTCTGCCAGGTGTTACTGCTACTAAACCTGGTTCAGCAATGAGACCAATCCCAGGAATAAGCGCAAAAGTTGTTGATGACAACGGCACACCGGTTGGCGATGGTCATGGTGGTTACTTAATTCTTGATGAGCCATGGCCTGCGATGTTGCGAGGTGTATGGGGTGAAGATGAGAGATACAAAGAAACATATTGGTCTCGATTTAAGGGAATTTACTTTGCTGGTGATGGCGCAAAATTAGATAACGAAGGTTCAATCTGGCTTCTTGGTCGCGTTGACGACGTTATGAATGTGTCTGGTCATCGAATTTCCACAACAGAAGTTGAATCAGCGCTTGTTTCACATGAAGCTGTAGCCGAAGCAGCTGTTGTTGGTGCAGCTGATGCAATGACAGGTCAAGGAATTGTTGCTTTTGTCATTTTGCGATCTGGTATTACCCATGCAGATGGTGAAGAACTTAATACGCAACTTCGTAATCACGTTACAAAAGAAATCGGTGCAATTGCTAGACCTCGACAAATTCTGATTGTCAATGAACTTCCAAAGACAAGAAGTGGCAAAATTATGCGCCGCTTACTCAGAGATGTGGCTGAAGATCGAGTTGTGGGTGATGCAACGACGTTGGCCGATCCCAATGTCATGAAGCTAATTGCTGCAGGACTACAGAGTGCTAAGGATGAGGATTAAAGCTTCACCCCTAGATGTTGAGATGTGAGTGAAATTAGTTCAATCTCACTTTTTAGCACGCCAATATGTTTGTACGCGACCGAGCCATCCGCGGATATAAACCATGTGACCGGCACTCCCATCCCGAAGTACGCGCGGGATCTGCCATCGGAATCAAAGAGGTTTGGCCAATTAATGCCATTATTTTCTACAAAACTACGGCCGTCTTCAATAGATGCTTCTTCAACATCGACTCCGATTAATGCGACTTTACCTTCAGCCTTTCTATAAAAGGAACGTAAAATTGGCATTTCTTCTTTACATGGTCCGCACCACGATCCCCAGACGTTAATAATTGCTGGACCCTTAATACCATCGATAGATGCACCAACTGTTCCATCAAGACACCCCAAGTCAATTGATTTTTCAGTTGAAATACTTCTTATGCCAGAACAAGAAATTACCTGACCGGCAATCTCTTTACTCGGTGATGAACATCCCATAAGAAGTATGAGCATCCCTGCTATAAATAATCTCTTCATCGGAAATCCTTATCGGTTTTAACTAATAGATTGGCCTTAGCAACATCCATCTCACCAATTCCAACGCTGGGACACATCTTTGCAACTGGGCAAGCCCCGCATGCAGGTTTGCGTGAATGACAGATTCGCCGACCATGCCAAATCATTCGCTGTGACAAATTAGTCCATTCGGCTTGTGGTATTAATTCACCAACTATATGTTCAACTTTTACTGGATCTTTTTCATCAGTCCAACCGAAGCGGCGCGACAAACGACCAAAATGTGTATCAACTGTGATTCCAGGGATATCAAAGGCGTGACCTAAAACGACATTTGCAGTTTTACGACCAACTCCAGGCAGAGTAATCAACTCCTCCAATGTATCTGGAACTTCGCCACCAAAATCCTCAAGGATCTTTAGTGCTAGCCCTTTGATGTGCCGAGCTTTTGCGCGATAGAAACCAGTTTGGAAGACAAGTTGCTCGATATCGGATAGATCTGCCTTTGCAAATGCTTTCACACTTTTGTACTTCTTAAACAGTGCTGGGGTAACAGTGTTTACTCTCTTATCTGTGCATTGTGCGCTCAGAACAGTTGCGATAATCAACTGAAGTGGGTTCTGAAAATCCAACTCACACTTAATGTTTGGGTAAGTTTTACTGAGAATCCGATACACGGCCCGCGCCTGCTTGCGGCTTTCATTATTGGCGAGCATGAGGCTAAAGTACTCCTCGTGACCCCAGAACAAGATGTATTTCGCAAAGCCCCACTTTTCACAGCTCTTGATGATGCTGCAGCCGATTCACTTCGAGCTTCAATGGAGCCAGTTAAGATTTCTAAGGGCAATGTTCTTTTTGCCGAAGGCGATGAGGGCGATCACCTCTATGTAATTGTCGAAGGAAAATTAAAGCTCGGCACCTCGAGTGGTGATGGCCGCGAAAATCTACTGTCAATCCTTGGGCCTGGCGAAATGTTTGGCGAACTCAGTCTCTTTGATCCAGGTCCGCGAACATCAACTGCAACGGCAGTAACTGATGCAAAATTGCTAAGCCTTGGCCACAAAGAATTAATTCCATGGCTAGCCGAAAATCCAGCTGTGGCTCTACATTTATTAGGACGATTAGCACAGCGCCTACGTCGTACAAATGAAGCAGTAGGAGATTTAGTGTTTTCAGATGTACCGGGCCGTGTTGCCAAAGCACTTATCGATCTTGGTGAACGCTTTGGGAAAGAACAGCCCGAGGGGCTTTATGTCCATCATGATTTAACTCAAGAAGAGTTAGCTCAATTAGTTGGTGCATCCCGCGAGACTGTAAATAAAGCTCTCGCTGATTTCGCTTCTCGTGGTTGGCTTAAACTCGATGGCCGTGCAGTATTAATTACTGATTTCGAACGGCTTTCAAAGCGAGGTAAGTAAGTTATCTAGTAGACTTAGATAACTTAAAAATTGCTGGAGGCTTCTAGGTGGTGAAACGACTTGTTAGTAATATGATTAACAAGAATCGCCACCTAAAAATGGCGGATTCTCTTTACGGAGTAATCCTTCAGCGCCGCGCAGAGCTCCTTGAGCAAGGCCTAACTGCAGTGAGTTTTCAATTCCCAGGTCAATTTGAATCTCGTGTATCAGATATGCTGCACAGTGAAGAGTTCAAGATTATGGCGCTACCCGGGCTGGTGGTAGGGGCTACCCATAACTGGAGTGGTAAACGGGTATTTTTCTTACACGTTCCAAAGACAGCGGGGACCTCGGTACGGCTCGCGCTCATTAAGTCCGTTGGGACTCCAGCCTTTGAATTTTATAACCGTATCCCAAGTATTGAGCAGAGTATGCGAGAGCTTGAAAATAACTTCTGGCCGCTGTGGGTTGGGCATCAGAACGTTTCAAGTTTTCCCAGTGACATGAACGGCCTGACTATTTTTCGTGAAAGTCGATCGCGCATATTATCTACGTATCGCCAGCGTGGTCGAATGGCACTCATGAAAAATCCCCATATGTTAGATTCCGAAACGCTCGAAAAAAAGAAAAGCCAGGCTCGTACGACTATTTCTACGCCTTTTGGCACATGGCTCAACACCTCATTTAGAATGAAAAACTTGGGATATTTCATTCCCCCTGAGGAGGGCACTAAGTATCGGTCCAAAGAGTTTAAGAGTTATATTAATAAAATTTCTGAATCTGGGTTGGAGCAAATCCTCAATGAAAGTCTCTCTCGATTTACGCATGCTGCATGGTCACACGATGAGCCAGCGATTTTGAGGGCAATCTCGGAGATTTCAGGAAGAGAAACAACTGAGCTGCCTCGAGAAAATGTCTATCCCAACCTAAAAGGGTATCCACCACAGGTCTTAGATTCTGAAGCAATTGCCGAATTAAATACAATTCAAGATAAAGAGTCCATACTATACAAAGTTGCCCATGAACATGGCTTGGTGCCACTTCTAAGTAAGTCGGAGGCCGACGATCTCTTTGAAATAACTGCCAAAAGACTCGGTTTTACTTTTGGATAGGGTGGTGAAACGACTTGTTAGTAATATGATTAACAAGAATCGCCACCTAAAAATGGCGGATTCTCTTTACAGAGTAATCCTTCAGCGCCGCGCAGAGCTCCTTGAGCAAGGCCTAACTGCAGTGAGTTTTCAATTCCCAGGTCAATTTGAATCTCGTGTATCAGATATGCTGCACAGTGAAGAGTTCAAGATTGCAGTTCTTCCCAGATTAGTGGCTGATGCCACTAAAAACTGGACAGGTAAACGGGTTTTTTTCTTACACATTCCCAAGACTGCTGGAACTGCGATTCGGATGGCCCTTGTTAGATCGCTCAGAATTCCCCCTTATGAATTGTACACGAATAATACTTCACTGATCGAAGCTCTTGAATTCACGCACAATGATTTCTGGCCACTTTATTATGGGCACGAGAATATTGCATTTTTCCCAGAAGGCTACAGTGGAATTACTATTTTTCGTGAAAGTCGCTCTCGAGCATTGTCGCTGTATCGGCAGAAGTGTAGAGCTGCAGTAATTGATAATCCTTTGGACATTAATCAAGTAGCTTTTCAAGAAATGCGGAAGATCGCCCTAAAACTCTTATCGACACCTTTTGGAGAATGGCTAAATGTGCCTTCACAATTGAGTTCTATTGAGTATTTCATTCCATCAAAGCAGTTCGGAAGAAATTCCTACGAATCTAATGAATTTCAATCGCATATCCTCAGTTTGAGTTCTAACAAAATTGAAAAATGTCTCAATGAAAGCCTTGCTCGATTCACACATGCTGCTTGGGTGCATGATGAGACAGCGATTTTGAAGGCTATTTCAGAAATTTCTGGGGGAGAAATTACTGAACTTCCCAGAGAGAATGTCTTCCCCAATCTAGAAGAGTACCCAACCCAAATATTAGATAAAGATGCAATTATAAAATTGAATGCATTCCAAGAAAAGGAAGCAATTCTTCATAAGGTTGCTCATGAGCATGGCTTAGTACCGCTGCTGAGCAAATCAGAGGCCGACGATCTCTTTGAAATAACAGCGAAAAGACTTGGTTTTATTTTCGCTTAAAGTGAAATAATCAATCTGTAATTTCGACAGTTAACTCAATTTCAACAGGTGAATTCAATGGTAGCTCTGCAACGCCAATTGCACTGCGGGCATGTTTTGCTCCATCGCCCCAAATTGCGAGAAATAATTCGCTTGCGCCATTTACTACAGCCGGTGCGTTGATATATCCAGATGCACCATTGACATAGCCAACGACTCGAACGATTTTTGTAATTTTATTTACATCGGCAACAGTTTCGACAGCTGCGAGCGCATTGAGTGCACATATCTGTGCAAGCTCTTTAGCTCGCTCTGGTGTGATATCTCCATCAACTTTGCCAGCTCCAGCCATTTCACCATTTACTAACGGCAATTGTCCAGCAGTAAAAACAATGTTTGCCGTCCGAATCGCAGGGACATATGCAGCTACTGGCTTCGCCGCTACTGGAAGTTCCAAACCAAGTTCAGCCAGTTTTGCACGCACATCTACCGAGTTCATTTGATTTCTCTTTTCATATAAGCAACAAGTTGTTCACCAGTACCTGGTGCTGGAATAACTTGGACAAGCTCCCAACCATCTGATCCCCAAGTATCAAGGATCTGTTTGGTTGCATGTGATAGTAAAGGCACGGTTGCATATTCGAATTTCATTTGTTTAACGCTTCCTTCACTAGAGTGGATACGACAGAGCCATCGGCTTTGCCTGTGATTAATGGCTTAACGGCGCCCATGACCTTGCCCATATCGGCAGGTCCAGCAGCACCAGTAGATGTGATCGCATCCGCAATCATTTTCTTAATATCATCGATACTCAACTGGGCAGGTAAATACTTGGCAATTACTTCACCTTCGGCTTTTTCAAGTGCAGCTTTATCGGCGCGACCAGCGGCTTCAAATGCCTCTGATGCTTCGCGGCGCTTTTTGGCTTCGCGTGAAAGTACTGTGATTACCTCATCATCGGTTAAGACTCGGGCTTCTTTGCCAGAAACTTCTTCATTGGTCAAAGCGCTTAGCACCATGCGAATTGTTCCGGAGGTGAGTTCATCTCTACTTCTAATTGCTTCAGTGAGGTCTAACCGCAACTGCTCTTTAATGCTCATGAAGTGAACTCTATCGCGAGTAATTCAGCGATCTGCGCAGTATTAAGCGCTGCACCTTTGCGCAGATTGTCACCGCACACAAACATATCCAGTGCCATTGGGTCATCAAGGCTTTTGCGGACGCGTCCTACCCAAGTGGGATCTGTGCCAACAACATCGGCTGGGGTGGGAAACTTATAGTTTTCTGGATCATCTACCAGCTTAACCCCGGCTGCGTTTTGCAAAATGTCTTGCGCACCCTTGCGTGAAGGCTCTTTAGCAAAAACGGCGTGCACGGTGAGTGAGTGAGTAGTGAGAACCGGCACACGCACACAAGTTGCTGAAACTTTTAGATTTGGTAATCCTAAAATCTTACGTGATTCATTACGAACCTTTAGCTCCTCCGATGAATAACCATCAGCCTTTAATGAGCCCGCCCATGGCACAACATTTAATGCAAGTGGTGCTGGGAATGGGCCGTTGTCTTTAATGATTGCCCGAAGATCTCCCGCATTATCTCCCGCAGAAGTTCCAGCAACTAAACTTATTTGCTCACGAAGTACATCAAGTCCGGCTTGGCCTGCACCAGATGCTGCTTGATAAGAAGAAACTACCAGTTCTTTTAATTCGTAATTGCGATGCAATGCACCGAGTGACACAATCATTGAAAGTGTTGTGCAGTTTGGATTTGAAATGATTCCGCGTGGACGATTTTTAACTTCTTGCGGATTAACTTCGGGGACGACTAATGGGACATCTACGTCCATACGAAACGCAGCAGAATTATCAACGACAACTGCACCACGTGATGCAGCAATTGGCGCCCACTCTGCAGAAATTTCATCAGGTACATCGAACATTGCAACATCAATGCCATCAAAACTCTCAGGTGTAAGTGCAACTACAGTTAGTTCCTGACCTCGACACATGAGCTTCTTTCCTGCACTTCGAGCAGATGCAATTAAGCGGATTTCTCCCCATACGTCCGGGCGTTCAGACAAGATTCCGAGCATCACGGTTCCTACTGCCCCAGTTGCTCCTACAACTGCAAGTGCTGGTTTACTCATCGACCAGAACCCCCGTAAACAACGGCTTCATTTTGATCAGCATCTAACTCAAAAGCTGTATGGGCTGCTTTAACTCCGCGTTCAAGATCGGCTTCACGGCAAATAACTGAGATGCGGATTTCAGAGGTTGAAATCATCTCAATATTCACTCCTGCGTCAGAAAGTGCGCCAAAGAATGTCGCAGTGACTCCTGGATGCGAGCGCATTCCAGCGCCAACTAACGATAATTTCCCGATCTGATCATCATATTGAATCGATGCATAACCGACTTCACCCTGAAGTTTTTGCAAAATTGTAGTTGCATGTGCACCTTCAGCTTTTGGCAAAGTAAATGAAATATCAGTTAAACCAGTAGCAGCAGCAGATACGTTTTGAACAATCATGTCTATGTTGATGTCGGCATCGGCGATGGCCTGAAAAATTCGCGCAGCGACTCCTGTGCGATCAGGCACTCCAACAATTGTGATCTTTGCTTCGCTCTTATCATGTGCGATACCCGAGATAATTGCTTGTTCCATGGCTGCTCCTTCTGGGTGATCTTTAACCACCCAAGTTCCTTCGTTAGTAGAAAATGATGAACGTACGTGAATAGGTAAGTTGTAGCGACGTGCATACTCAACACATCGCAAGTGCAAAACTTTTGCACCGCTTGCTGCAAGCTCTAACATTTCATCGTATGTAACACTCTTTAATTTGCGAGCGCTCGGTACAACGCGTGGATCTGCACTGAATACTCCATCGACGTCTGTATAAATCTCGCAAACATCGGCGTCCAAGGCTGCTGCAAGTGCGACTGCAGTTGTGTCGCTACCACCACGACCGAGAGTTGTTACATCTTTTGTATCTTGTGAAATTCCTTGGAAGCCGGCAACGATTGCAATTGCGCCTTCTTTCAGGGCTTCTTGGATACGACCTGGGGTTACGTCAATGATGCGTGCTCGGCCATGTGTTGATGTAGTAATTACGCCAGCTTGGCTTCCGGTGAAAGATCGAGCTTCATGTCCTAAATTTGTAATCGCCATTGCCAGAAGCGCCATTGAAATTCGCTCTCCGGCGGTCAGCAACATATCCAGTTCACGTCCTGCAGGAATTGGCGTAATTTGTTTAGCTAAATCAATAAGTTCATCAGTTGTATCGCCCATAGCTGAAACCACGACTACGACTTGGTTGCCATCGCGCTTTGCGGCCACGATTCGATTGGCTACTCGCTTCATTCCATCGGCATCAGCGACCGAAGAGCCGCCGTATTTCTGAACAATTAGTCCCATGGGTCAATGGTGGCCCATGAAATTAGTTGGCGCTAACTAGTTTTCTAATTTTCTCAATATATGAGACGTCTTTCATACTACATAGTGAGATTAAACGTCTCTACGCCCTTCGAACGCTCGTCCAAGCGTAACTTCGTCGGCATATTCCAAATCTCCGCCCACAGGAAGACCCGATGCCAGACGTGATGTTTTGATATCTAAAGGTTTGATGAGGCGAGCCAAGTATGTGGCCGTAGCTTCACCCTCTCGGTTTGGATCAGTTGCCAAGATGACTTCAACGATTGCCGGATCACTTAATCTGGCCATGAGTTCGCGTATGCGCAACTGTTCTGGTCCGATTCCATCAATGGGAGATATTGCACCACCGAGCACGTGATACTTACCGCGAAACTCTCGAGTGCGCTCAATTGCAATGACATCTTTACTCTCTTCAACAACACAAATCGAAGTGTTATCGCGACGGGGGTCTCGACAAATTCGACATTCGGTTTCTTCTGAAACATTGCCGCATGTTGTGCAAAACTTAACGCGCTCTTTCACTGTACGAATTGAATCCACTAACGCTGCTGCTATTTCGGAGTCCGCTTGCAGAATATGGAATGCGATGCGTTGAGCAGATTTGGGACCTATACCAGGCAAGCGGCCTAATGCATCAATGAGATCTTGCAGTGCGCCTTCGTAAATTCCTGACATCTATTATTTCTCAATCACTTTTGCGCCAAGTTCTTGTGCCAACAACGCAGCACCTGAAAGTAAAACCTTATCTGTTGGAGCTTCCGATGTTCGAGTCTCACGCGCAAGCGGATTGTTGGTATCAATTGATGGATCTACCACACATTCAATTCGACGATCAAGACCAATAACGTCAATAAATGCATTACGTAGGATCTCTTCAGATTCAGAACGGATAAATGAATCCCGCGCTCCAGCATTAACAATACCAATTGTAATAGCCGTGTCATCAACAGCTAGCACCTGCGCAGAAGCGCTCAGCAGTGACCAAGTTAATCGACGGCGCTTCTTTACATCTTCAATAATGTCAGGCCATGCACGACGTAGCGATGTTATGTCGAAAGCCCCGTGTTGCGCAGAAGTTGGCTGAACAGCGACTGGTTTCGCTTCATCAACTTTAGAGTGAGTGGATTCAGAGGGCGCTTGAGTGGAGCCTGTAGTTTCTTTTGGCTCCACGGTGCGAGCCTCTGAAGAACGTACGGATGTCATTGGAGCTAAATTTTCTGCGCGTTCTAATCGCTCGATGCGCGAAAGCATGCCAGACTCACCTGAATCACCTATTGGTAAAAGTATGCGACCGCAGATGAGCTCAAGCATCAAGCGTGGCGCAGTAGCACCGCGCATCTGCGTTAAGCCCTCAGCAGCAATATCTGCAGCCCGTGAGAGATTTGCACTGCCAATTCGAGCGGCTTGATTGCGCATGCGCTCCATCTGATCATCTGGCAAATCTCGCAAAATAGAGTTAGCCGACAAATCTTTTAGCGCGTCAACGATCATTAGATCTCGGATTCGCTCCAACATATCGCTAGTAAATCTTCGCGGATCGTGTCCAGATTCAATAACCCGATCAATAGTTTTAAACAAAGTAGCACCATCATGGGCTGCAATCGCATCGATTGCATCATCGAGCAATGCACCATCGGTAAAGCCAAGAAGTTGGATTGCGATGTCATAACTAACTCCGTCATCACCAGCACCGGCAAGAAGTTGCCCAAGTACCGATAGCGCATCGCGAACTGAGCCACCAGAGGCACGAACTACGAGCGGGATAACACCTTTAGCCACACTTACGCCCTCAAGGTTACAAATCTTTTCTAAATGCGCAGCCAAGATTCCGGGAGG
>WLMW01000021.1 GCA_009700025.1 Actinomycetota bacterium | reverse complement strand
TGCAAAGATTGTTGAATTTGCAATTGAAGCACCGTTGAAGCAGATTGCAATTAACGCTGGACTTGAAGGCGGAGTTGTAGTTGAGAAAGTCCGCCACTTACCTTCGGGTCAGGGATTAAATGCTGCAACCGGAGAGTACGTAGACATGATTAAAGCTGGCATCATCGATCCAGCTAAGGTCACACGCTCTGCGCTTCAAAACGCCGCTTCTATCGCAGCACTCTTCATCACAACTGAAGCAGTGATTGCAGATAAGCCAGAAAAGAACCCAGCACCAATGGCCCAAGGTGGCGGAGATATGGACTTCTAAGACCATTTCTACCTAGTTCTGCCGAACGCCGCCCCACGATTAACGCGAGGGCGGCGTTCTGCTTTATCCTTAATCCATGGCAAAGAAATCATTATTTGGTAAGTCGAAAGCTGCTCCCACGAAGAGCCCTGCTTTTGATGCAACCGAACTTGCCCGTGGCGCAATCATTGATGAACTACATGGCGCTTCTGAAATTGGAAGTTTTGTATCAGTTGAATTTGATGACGAAGATCGACTTGCAACATATTTATTTGAAGCAAAACTTGCTGGATATAAAGGTTGGCGTTGGTGCGTAACTGTTGCAAAAGTTGATGCCCAATCAGAACCAACCATCTGTGATGTTGTAGTTCTTCCAGGACCTGATGCATTAACCGCACCAGATTGGATTCCATATCGTGATCGAATTCAACCTGGTGATGTTGGCGTTGGTGACATTGTTCCAAGCTCACTTGATGACACACGACTTGTAGCAGGCGAGCAAGCACTGCCAGCTGATGAAGAGTTAGATACTGCGATGGCAATTGAACTTGGTTTTGGTCGTGCTCGAGTTATGTCAATTGAAGGTCGCGATCAAGCCGCAAAGCGTTGGTATGAGGGTGACCGCGGACCTAAATCTCCTATGGCTGAATTAGCACCGAAACCTTGTCATTCATGCGGCTTCTTTATCCAAATTGCGGGCTCGCTACGCTCAACCTTTGGTGTGTGCGCCAATGCAATTTCACCGCAGGACGCACGAGTTGTATCGGTAGATCACGGCTGTGGAGCTCACTCCGAAGCAACCTTCACGCCGCTGGTGTTAAACTAATTCCCTGACCGCACCCCGCGGCTACATGTGTTTGTACAAAAACCTTAAGGAGTCACCCAATGCCTACAGGCCGCGTTAAATGGTTTTCATTGGAAAAGGGTTTTGGTTTTATCGCAAATGATGAGGGCGAAGATGTGTACCTTGCCGCTTCTTCACTTCCAGCGGGCGTATCGACAGTTAAACCCGGTACCAAATTAGAGTTCAGCGTTGCTGATAGTCGTAAAGGACCTCAAGCAATGTCAGTACATATCGTTGACGTCCCACCATCATTATCTGAAAACTCACGAGTTAACCCAGATGATTTAGCCGCAATGATTGAGGACACAATTAAGATTTTAGATCGCGTTGGAAATGGGCTTCGACAGGGTCGTCACCCATCAGGTCCCGAAGCTGAACGCTTAGGCCGAGTTTTGCGTGGAATCGCATCTCAACTAGAGGCTTAAATACCACTTCGCCGTGCGCGGCGAATTGAGTAACGAATACCGATTACACCCAAAAGAGCGCCGGCTATGCATGTCCAAATGATTTTTGCGTCTGCGTTCATAGCCAGTGCAATAACGCCCGCAATAAGCCAGCAGATAGTTCCGATTGCTACTAGGGTTACAACTGATCGAATATTTGATTCCATGAGAGAAGAGTAATGCGTTTTGTGGTGAAAGAAGATGGCAATTGGCGTTCATTTCGTCATCACAATTTCCGAATCCTCTTTCCTGCAAATGCCGTTTCAAATATTGGCAGTTGGGCTCAGCGAATAGCACAAGATTGGCTTGTCTTAGAGCTCACCAATAACAACGGTACATATTTGGGGCTGGTAACTGCAGTGCAGTTTGCTCCCGTTCTATTTTTCTCACTTCATGGTGGAGTCCTAGCCGATCGTTTAGATAAACGAAAAGTTTTAATAGTTACAAATATTGTTGGCGGAGCCGCTTCCATCGCGCTTGGGGCGTTAGTAATGACTGATGTGGTTGCGCTCTGGCATGTGTTTGCTTTAGCAGGTGTGTTGGGAATTTCTACAGCTATTGATGCACCTGTACGTCAGGCATTTACGAGCGAATTAGTTGGCCGTGAAGATTTACCAAATGCAGTCAGTCTGAATTCAGCCAATTTCAACGGCGGTCGACTCATTGGCCCCGCAGTTTCCGGGCTATTAATCGCCGCCTTTGGCACCGGTCCCTCCTTCTTAATTAATGGTGCTTCATATTTCTTCGTAATATTTGCTTTACTAAAGCTCGATAAAAAAACTTTCTTCTATCAAAATCAAGCAATGAGCTTAGGTAATATTCGTGAGGGAATTGCATATACAAAAGCACGCCCCGATATTTATGTCGTTATGATTATGGTTTTTGCTTTGGCAACATTTGGACTTAACTTTCAGATATTTAATGCATTGATGGCAACACAAGAGTTTGGATTAGGCCCAGCCAATTTTGGTTTAATGGGAACTTTTATTGCAATCGGTTCATTTACCGGCGCAATTGGATCAGCACGTTTAGAACGCTTCAGAACCACGCGCTTCGTCATTATTGGTGGAATGCTATTTTCACTCTCGATTATGGTGCTCTCAATTTTGCCAAATTACATTAGTTATATTGTTTGGCTTCCTATCTGCGGAGTCACTGCACTCACTACCTTAGTTTCTGCAAATTCGATTGTTCAAACAAGTACCGACCAAGCAATTCGCGGTCGAGTCATGGGTCTTTATCTTCTAATTTTTATGGGTGGTACTCCCTTTGGATCTCCACTCATTGGTCTGGCCACTGATTACATCGGTATTAGGCGCACTATCGCGCTCTGTGGCTTAATATCTTTGGGTGCTTCGCTCTTTGTTTGGATTAAATACCGAAATAAAGTCAATGTTCCTTCAGATATTAGTGTTGCTGCGGTTTTAAAGTCCGCTGATAGCAATAATAATAATCAAACCAAATAGCACTACTAAAGTCACTATTCTGCGCGTTTTATAGCTCATGTTTTAATCCTTCACTTGATGCGATGGTACGAATTTTACAATAGAAAATGCGATCAGTATTAGAACTGGAACCATAATGTATGCCCGAGAAATTCCAAAACTATCACCCAAAACACCTAATAAAAATGGAGCCCCTGCAATCGCGATGCCAGCACCCAGAGAAGTGCGGCCAATTGCTAAATCTGGTCGACCTTCGCTGAAACCAATTAAACGGATCGAAGCAAGCGCAAATTGGATGGATACACCCAGGCCAACACAAAAGAGAGAGATAAGGCTGATAAACATGGAGTGTGAGAGCCAAAAAGACAAGAAGCCAAAAAACTGAATTGCAATTACAAGTAAGAGTTGAGTATCAAGTGATAAACGTTTCAGCAGTAGACCGCCGTACCAACGTCCCAGACCCATACCGGTACCCATTGCAACAATTGCAACTGTAGATACGGCAGCCGTAGAACCAACACGATCTTTTAATAGAGCTGCTGCCCAGAATGAGACCGCAAACTCACTGGAAATACATGCGATAAAACCAATCCAAGAAATCCAGAATGTGCGAGATAGTTTGCCACTCTGTGGACCATCTTCATGAGGAATATGTTCGACTTCGTCTTTATCGCGACCGACCAAAAAAAGAGTTATCGCGACAGGTATAGCGAGTAAAAGACCAATGCGCCACAACTGCGGAAAACCAATGGCAATGCCTCCAATGAGACCCGTACCAATAACAAAGCCAATTGATGCAATTCCATTTGCTTGAGGAATAGCAACTTCCGCAGCTTTTCCATAATTGTGCGACATGGAAGTCAACATGGTGTTGATAACAACCGATGTTCCAAAACCCGTAATTAAGGTTGCCGGCAATGTTAGAAATACTGGGGGAGAAATCACAAAAAGTGTTAACCCAGTACTGAAAATGGCGAGCCCAACCCAACCGGCTCGGGTGCGACCAAAGCGATGCGCGATAAGTGGATTAACGTATCCGGCGACAATCGAAGATATACCCATTGCTGTACCGTGAAGGCCGGCAACCGTTAGAGATGTCCCTTGATCTGCGCGAAGCAGTGACTGGGCTGGACCAAAGCCGCCTAAGTAAAAGTTTACGATTGCAGTTTGGGTTGCGATGACCCAGAAATGTCGGTCACGCTGAAAACTCTTTGGCATCTATTACAGCGCTGCTACTACGTATTCAATGCATGCAGTAAGTGCTGCCACATCGCTTGGTTCTACCGCTGGGAACATTCCAATTCGTAATTGGTTTTTACCTAACTTACGGTATGGCTCGGTATCAACGATTCCATTTGCACGAAGCGCTGCAGCAATTTTTGTAGCATCGATTGCTTCATCAAAGTTAATGGTACCGACAACTTTAGAGCGCATTGCAGGATCAACAACAAATGCAGATGTGTAACTTATTTTTTCTGCCCATGAATACAGGATGCTGGATGATTCTGAACTTCGACCGGCAGCAAATGACAGGCCTCCACCAGCATTCATCCACTCAATTTGCTCTGCTAGCAAAATTAAAGTTGCAACGGCTGGAGTGTTATAGGTTTGATCAAGACGTGAGTTTTCAATGGCAATGGTGAGATCAAAGAAAGCTGGAACCCATCTACCGCTGGTCTTAATTGCTTCAACTCGTGCAATTGCTGCGGGACTCATAATTGCTATCCAGAGGCCGCCATCTGATGCAAAAGATTTCTGTGGTGCAAAGTAATAAGTATCAAACTCTTTCGGATCAACTAGTAATCCACCGGCAGCACTTGTTGCATCAACAACCACAAGCGCCCCATCGGTTCCTGCAGGACGCAGGATTGGCATTGATACGCCAGTGCTTGTTTCATTGTGTGTGAGGGCATAGACATCTATACCCGCTTCGGCAACGGAAATCGGATGGGTTCCTGGTTCTGATTTAATAACCGTTGGTTCGCCCAAGAAAGGTGCTTCCTTCGCAGCTGCGGCAAATTTAGATGAAAATTCACCAAAAACTAAGTGTTGCGAACGCTCTTGGATTAAACCAAAAGTTGCGATATCCCAAAATGCAGTAGATCCACCGTTGCCAAAAATTACTTCATAACCATCAGGCAGATTAAATAAAGCGTGCAATCCCTCACGAACGCGCTTAACAACATTCTTAACAGGTTTTTGTCGGTGCGAAGTTCCGAGAATTAAATTGCTTCCAGATGCGAGTGCAGTTAATGCTTCTGGGCGAATTTTTGAAGGTCCACAACCAAAACGGCCATCAATCGGTTTGATGTTTACGGGGATGATTATCTCTGCGCTCATTGGCTAAGTTTATGGGTAGTAGCGGCCTATCACCCAATCAGCTCCTGCACTAGTCCTTTCATAGCGAACTCGATCATGCATCCGTGAATATCGCCCTTGCCAAAACTCAATACTCAGAGGAGTTACGCGATATCCGCCCCAATGTGGAGGGCATGGCACATTGCTTCCCTCAGGCCACTTTTCTGCAGCTCCAGTAAAGCGCTGCTCTAAGTCTTCACGGGATGCAAGAGGTGCGGATTGATGACTAGCCCAAGCGCCAATCTGTGATGACCAAGGTCGTGTTGCAAAATATTCCTGCGATTCCTGTTCACTGATTTTTTCTGCGACTCCACTTATTGCAACCTGTCTTTCCATTGGATACCAAGGAAATAAAAGACTGACCCCCGGATTTAATTCAATGGAGTGGGCTTTGCGTGATGAATAATTAGTAAAAAAAGTAAAGCCACCTTGCGAAATATCTTTAAGCAGAACCGAGCGAGTTGTAATCGAAACCTCGGAATCAACTGTCGAAAGGACCATTGCATTGGCTTCGACGATAATGGGATTTCCATGGGCTTCTCGCAACCATTCGCCAAAGGCTAAGAATGGGTCGGCATTTAACTCACCAATACCTGCTTGGCCATAGGAAAGGCGCATGGCCCGGATTTCATCGCGATTAAACTCCTTATTACTCATAGATGTATCGAACCTCACTTTGGCGTTGAGTGCATCCTCATGAGACGTGGTCGCTAGCACCCCTCGGCTAGGTGCAGAATTAAGCCAGTGCGCAGCCTATGAAAAAGGAGCTCCTCGTGTCAGATGATTTCAAGCCAGGTCTTGAGGGTGTTATTGCTTTTGAATCTGAAATTGCAGAGCCCGATAAAGAAGGCAGTGCACTTCGCTACCGCGGAGTTGATATTGAAGATCTCGTCGGACGCGTTTCATTTGGAAATGTTTGGGGACTTCTAGTCGATGATGAGTTTAATCCGGGCCTTCCTAATGCAGAAAAGTTTCCTTTGCCAGTGCACTCAGGTGATGTTCGCGTAGATGTGCAAGCAGCAATATCAATGCTGGCACCAGCGTGGGGATTTAAACCACTATTAGATATCGATGATGTAGAGGCACGAAGCAATCTTGCACGTGCATCGGTCATGGTGCTTTCATATTTGGCACAAGCTGCCCGTGGTCAAATTGCACCAGCTATTCCAGAATCTGAAATTGATAAAGCACATACCGTTGTAGAGCGCATGATGATTCGTTGGCGCGGAGAACCAGATCCAGCACATGTTCGTGCAATCGATGCTTACTTTGTTTCTGCCGCAGAGCACGGAATGAATGCTTCGACTTTTACCGCTCGCGTGATTGCATCAACTGGTGCAGACGTTGCAGCAGCACTTTCTGGTGCAATTGGCGCAATGTCAGGTCCACTTCATGGCGGCGCACCATCGCGTGTATTGCACATGATTGAAGAAGTTGAAAAGACTGGCGATGCAACAGCGTATGTAAAGGGATTATTAGATCGCAAAGAACGACTGATGGGATTTGGCCACCGTGTTTATCGCGCCGAAGATCCACGCGCGCGTACTTTGCGTCGCACAGCAAAAGAATTAAATGCACCTCGATATGCAGTTGCAGAAGCGTTAGAGCAAGCTGCACTTAAAGAACTGCGTGAGCGCCAACCTGATCGCGTTCTAGAAACAAATGTTGAGTTCTGGGCTGCAATTATTTTGGACTTTGCCGAAGTTCCATCTCACTTATTTACATCAATGTTTACTGCTGCACGTACTGCAGGATGGTCTGCACACATCCTTGAGCAAAAGCGCACGGGCCGCTTGATTCGTCCATCAGCTCGCTACATCGGCAAAGGCCCTCGCAAACCTGAAGCCGTTCAGGGCTGGGACGGCTCAGTCGAGCAGCTCCATAAGTAAAACTGTAAACCCAGTATGTAAAGGTAAGTCTTTATAACAATCGGATAAAACAGCACTGAAACAGGCTCTATTAGGCCCTGCTAATTTGATTACCTCCCCAAACACCTGTGGAATAGGGGCTAATAGCGCATGCGCCCCCGCATGTGTGAACTTCATCCATGGAGGATATAAATGAATACAAAGCGTTTAGGCGTTCTCGGTGCAATCGCCGCAGTAGCCGTCGCAGTTTCAACACTTGTCGTTCCATCAGCAACAGCTGCTGGTAAGACACTTGTTATTTGGTCAGATGAAAGCCGTGCAAAGACACTTCGTGAAGCTGGCGCGTCATGGGCGGCAAAAAATGGTGTAACACTTAACGTTGTAATCAAAGACTTCGGTAAGGTAAAAGATGAAATAATTACTGCAGCTCCAAAGGGCTTAGGTCCAGACCTACTCGTTGGTCCACATGACTGGGTCGGTCAGCTTGCAGCATCAGGAATTCTAGATCGCATGATTAACATCGATAAGAATTCTTATGCAGCATCAGGTATTCAAGGATTCTCTTACAAGGGACTTCTATATGGACTTCCATACAACGTAGAAAACATTGCGTTAATCGTCAACACGAAGCTATCTCCAACAATTCCAGCAACTTTTGCTGATCTTGAAAAGACATGGGCAACATTGAAGGCAGCCGGAACAGCTAAGGTTGGTATTGAAGTTCCTTACGGCGATTCATATCACCACATGCCATTGTTCTCAGGTCTTGGCGGATATGTATTCGGAGTTGGTTCTGGTGGCATCAATGCAAAGGATCTCGGAATTTATTCAAAGGCTTTTGCTGCGAACGCATCAAAGCTTGATGGATATTATTCAAGTGGTTTGATTAGCAAGTCTTCAAACTATGACTTTGTACAGTGGTATGCAGGTAAGGCTCCGTACATGATCACTGGTCCTTGGAACCTTGCAAATATCAAGAAGTCAGGAATTCCATACGCGATTGCATCAGTACCTGCAGTTAATGGAACCCTTTCACGTCCATTCGTGGGCGTTAACGGCTTCATGATGAGCAAGTTTGCAACTAATAAGATCGTCGCACGTCAGTTCCTTACACAGGTTGCTTCTTCAGATGATTTCCAGTTAGCTCTTTACAAGCTCGGAGATCGCCTGCCAGCACTTAAGTCTGCAGCTGCATTGGTTACAGACAACCCAGATGTAGCGGGTTTTGGTGCCTACGGTGCAATCGGTACTCCTATGCCAAACATTCCTCAAATGAACTCAGTATGGGATTCATGGGGTAATGCATGGAAGAACGTTGCTGATGGAAAGCAGACTGCAGCGGCAGCCTTTGCTCAAGCAGCAGCTAACATCAAGAAGGCAATTAACTAGTCATTAATGCTTAGACGGTAGGGGCGTCGTTCGCGGCGCCCCTACCTCTTTATTAGCTTTTTTGGGAGAATCAACTGTGAAGTTTGGCAATAAGACACCGGCAATATTCGCCAAGATTATGCTACTTGGCGCACTTAATGCGTTCACAGTGTGGTGCGTACCTATTCTTATTTCAAATAAGACTTGGTTATTTGCAATCTATTTTACGATATCTACATTAATTCTTGATTATATTTTCTTAAGTAAGAAGCGCATCGCTCCGAAATACATAGTCCCCGGAACAATTTTACTCCTTATGTTCCAGGTTTATCCTGCAATCTTCACTGGCTATGTAGCCTTTACAAACTATTCCAATGGACATTTTTTAGATAAAGAAACAGCAATCAGCGTGATGGTTTCCAACTCATTTGCTCCAGTTGGCGATACTACAAATTATATGCAAGTTGCTAAAGATAATATTGATGGCAAAATAACTTTGATAGTCCAAAATACTGATGGAAGCTACGGGGCTGGAACCCGCGATAGCTTTAAAGCGCTTCCAACTTCAGATGTAACCGTCAGTTCTGATGGACAAATCACAAAAGTAACAGGCTATACAACACTTTCAGATGATGAAATTTTCGCCATTCTTGATCAATTTAATGACTTTAAAGTTCCCATTGGAAATGAGAGATTTTATTCAGTCTCAGACATAAATGCTGTGGAATTAGTTGAACAAAATTTAAGTTATGACGCAAGCAAAGACCAAGTCACAGACAGAGTTGCTGGAACCATTTATTCACCGAATAACAATGGTTCTATGGTTAGTGAAACTGGTGAAGAAATCGAGCCTGGGTGGACTACAACTGTTGGTTGGCGAAACTTCTCTAAAGTTATTAATGATGAGCGCTATAGAGGCCCGATGCTTCAAGTTTTGGCATGGACCTTTATCTACGCTGGCTTAGTTGTACTCTCAACTTTCTTCTTAGGTTTCTTATTAGCTTTAGTGCTAAATCACCCAAGAATGAAATCGAAGAAAGTTTATCGCACGCTCTTGATAATTCCTTATGCAATGCCATCTGTTCTTTCTACTCTTGTTTGGGCAGGAATGTTTAATCAGGATAATGGAATAATTAACCGAGTATTAGGTAGTCCAATACCGTGGCTTTCAGATCCATGGCTAGCAAAATTTGCAGTTCTTTTGGTTCAGTTATGGGCTGGTACACCGTATATGTTCCTAATTTGCACAGGGGCGATACAGTCTCTACCTAGTGAAGTTATTGAAGCCGCAGAAGTAGATGGTGCTTCACCTCGTCAACTTTTCTCAAAAATTAAGTTGCCACTTGTGCTCATGACGTTAGCCCCACTACTTATCGCAAGTTATGCCTATAACTTTTCCAACTTCGGAGCTATTTATTTGCTCACCGGTGGTGGCCCGACAATAATTTCATCTGGTGGTATTGCCGGACATACGGATATTTTGATTTCTTATACTTATAAAATGGCATTTGCCGCGGGTAAAGGAAATGACTACGGACTTGCGAGTGCGGTGTCTTTCTTCAACTTTATTCTTGTCGCTTCAATCTCTATCTATAGTTTCAAAAAATCCCGAACAATTGAGAACATGACATGATCGTTAATGACTTAACACGTCAGAAGCCTTTGACGGCTGCGCAGTGGACTAAAAAGATTGCATGGCGGCATGCTATTGGCGTACTGGCTGTTGCTTTTGCACTGTTTCCACTTATCTGGATGATTAGTGCTTCCTTTGACACTATCGGCTCACTGAGTGCTCAAAAACTCATTCCTCTCCATCCTGGCCTAGAAAACTTTAGAACTTTATTTGGCAATCCAGATCAGCCATATTTAACCTGGCTCAAAAACTCAATAATCATCTCTTCAGCCAACGCGATTTTGCAGATGTTTATTGGGGCAACTGCAGCGTATGCGCTGAGTCGCTTTAGATTTAAGGGCCGTAAGCTGACGTTAATGACTATTTTGGTCGTACAGATGTTCCCACAGCTACTAGCTGCAACTTCACTCTTTCTTATGTTGGCTGATTTAGGTAAGAGCATCCCATTCTTGGGGTTAGGTCAAACTTCGGCTTTAATCATCGTTTTTGCAGGTGGAGCCCTTGGAATTAACGCGTGGATGCTTAAAGGTTTCTATGACACGATTCCATCAGAGATCGATGAATCTGCAAAAGTTGATGGTGCCTCACATGCCCAGATTTACTTCCGAATTATTTTGCCGCTGGCCAGACCAGTCTTAGCGGTTATTACTCTGCTCTCATTTATCGGAACCATGAATGAGTTTTTGATTACGTCAGTCATTTTGGGCGGTAATCAGCAGTCAATTACCTTAGCCGTTGGTATGCAGCAATATATCGATGGCCAGTACAACGCCCACTGGGGCCCATTTGCGGCAGGAGCGTTGATTGCAACAGTTCCAGTGATGATTTTGTTCCTATACTTACAGAAGCACGTTGTAGCGGGATTAACGGCGGGGGCTAATAAGGGTTAATGAAAAATCAACCACATCACGATGGTAGTGAGCTTTATGTTAGTAATATCGCTCCCGAGATTGGCGAGAAAGTAACATTCAAAGTTCGCGTTCCAAATGATTACATTTTCGAAAAAGCGATGCTGCGTCTCTATTATGATGGTGAACCGCGAATCTTTGAAATGAAGGCGAGCAAGCCGGGCGCAAGTGAGACGTGGTACCAAGTAAATGTTGAGATCCTCAACTTGCAGAATTACTATCGCTTCGCCTTTATTGGTAAAGGTAAGTATGAGTGGCTCAATGCAAAAGGTCTCTTTGATCATGACGTGCACAGCAATAATGATTTTCAGTTAGTTGCCATTGCCGATAATCCAGAGTGGATTAAGTCCTCAGTTTTCTATCAGATTTTTCCTGATCGTTTTGCGCGCTCTGGCAAAGTAACAATCGTCCCTGATTGGGCACACCAGCGCGATTGGGATCTGCTTCCACGTGGTCGCGGTAAATACACCAGCCAAGAGCTTTATGGTGGCGATTTGTACGGGGTTTCTGAACACTTAGATCACATCACCGATTTAGGGGTAAATGGTATTTATTTCACACCCATGTTCCCTGCTCGATCCAACCATCGATATGACGCATCAAGTTTCGATGTTATTGATCCAATCTTGGGCGGAGATGAAGCTTTTCAATCACTGATTAAGACCGCAAAAAAGAAGGGGATACGTATCCTTGGCGACCTAACGTCAAATCACTGTGGGGCTGGACATAACTGGTTAGCAAAGGCAAAGAGAGATAAGAAATCTAAAGAACATACGTATTTTTACTGGGATAAATCTATTAAGTGGGGTTATGTTGGTTGGTATGGCTTGGAGTCATTACCAAAGTTAAATTTCTCATCTAAAGCGCTTCGTAAAGCGATGTATGAAGGAAAGAACTCAATTGTCAAGAAATGGATTTCGCCAAAATATGGCATGGCAGGTTGGCGTATTGACGTAGGCAATATGACTGGCCGGCAAGGTTCTGAGAATCATCACACTGAAGTTATGCAAGGAATTCGAAATGCGATGACTGAAGTTAATCCACAAACGTGGTTAGTTGCCGAAAATGCTGATTTTGAGGCCAGTGATCTCAACGGTTTGGGTTGGCAAGGTGCTATGAACTATCAAGGCTTCATGCGTCCATTTTGGAATTGGATTAATCGCAATCCAGAAATAACTGGGGGCTTTCAAGGCTTGCCATTTGCAATGCCAAAGATTAATGGAGAACAGTTAGTTGCATCGATGAAAGAATTCAATGCTTCTATTCCATGGCGCTCTTTGACCGCTTCGATGATGCTTTTAGACTCCCATGACACGGCAAGATTTAGAACAGTAGTTATGGGTGATAGAAAAGCACATATAGCTGCGATGACAATGATGTTGACCTATCCCGGTGTCCCATCAATATTTGCTGGGGATGAAATCGGACTTGAAGGTTCATGGGGAGAAGATGCGCGCCGCACAATTAACTGGAGAGATAAGAGCGGATGGGATTTAGAGTTTTTCTCACAAGTCACAGAGCTTGTAAAGCTACGCCGGACTCAGGATGCACTAATAAATGGTGGTTTACGCTGGGTTGCCGTTGAAGATGATTACTTAGTGTTTTTACGCGAATCTAAGAAACAATCAATTCTTATATTTGTATCCAGGGGTGCAGTAAAAGCAAGAGTTGATCTAAGCAGCTATGGCTATAACGTCACAAAAACTCTCTATGGGCCGGTAATTCAAGGAGAGGTTTTCAATGTTGATTCTGCCCACTCAACCCAAGGCGTTTGGATCGTAGAGTGAGAAAACTATCTGCAGCTATAGCTATAGCAGTCGGGCTTTCACTCATTACCACTTCATCTGGAGCCGCTGAAGATTTAGCGGCATTAGCACGCCCAGTCGCACGCGGGCCTTTAGCTGGAGATTCGGTTTATTTTGTAATGACCGATCGATTTGCAAACGGTGACACAAGCAATGATGGTGGAGGATTGACTGGCGGCCGCCTTGGTGGTGGTGATGATCCAACTGATATTGGTTATTATCATGGTGGAGATTTTAAAGGCTTAACTAATCATCTTCGCTACATCAAAGATTTAGGTTTCAATTCAATCTGGATTACACCTCCTGTTAAGAATCAATATGTTCAACAAGGATCAGCGGGATATCACGGCTACTGGGCCTTAGATTTTACAACTATTGATCCGCATCTTGGGACTGAAAAAGATTTTAAAGATTTCGTAGCAGCATCACACAAGTTAGGAATGAAAGTAATTGTTGATATAGTTATTAACCACACCGCCGATGTCGTTAAGTACACGATTGGTTCAACCTCATACCGTGAACCCGCAGATTTTCCTTACAAAACCTGTGGCGGAAAGGTTTTTGAACCAGCAATTGTGGCTGGGTTAGCGAGTTTTCCTAAGTTGTGTGCCGATAAATCATTTGCATATGTTCCACGGACCTCTACTTACGATAAGAATATAAAAAAACCAGCATTCCTAAATGATTTAACTAACTACCACAATCGCGGTGATTCAATCTGGTCTGGAACCTCAGTAACTCAAGGCGATTTCTCGGGACTGGATGACCTATTTACTGAAAAGCCAGCTGTAGTTAAGGGCATGACTGATCTGTGGTCTAGTTGGATTACACGCTTTGATATTGACGGATACCGTATTGATACTGCAAAACATGTGAACCCAGAGTTTTGGAAAGCATTCCTACCTAAGATTATTGCTACGGCAAAAGCTGCCGGAAAAGAAAACTTTCCAATTTTCGGTGAAGTCTTTGATTCAGATATTCCATTCGTAGCATCTTTCGTAACAGAACAGAATTTCCCTGGGGTTTTAGATTTTCCATTCCAGAGTAAAGTTTCACGATTTGCCAAAGCCGGTGGTGGGGCAAGTGATGTAGCCGACCTATTTAACACCGATGATTTTTATACGACTGCAACAACAAGTGCTTATTCACTTGCAACTTTCTTGGGAAATCATGATATCGGGCGTATTGGCCACTTCATCGAAATTCAAAGTGGAAGTGATGGAGCGCAAATCATGTTGGAGCGAGCTAAATTGGCAAACGCTCTCTTATTTACTTTACGCGGCGGACCGATTCTCTACTATGGTGATGAAAAAGGGATGACTGGTAGTGGTGGAGATCAGTTAGCTCGTCAAGATATGTTTGCTACACAGATAGAAGAGTGGAAAACCGAAGTTCGCATAGGAAGTGCTCCAATTGGAAATACAAGCTCTTTTGATATCAAAAGCCCTCTTGAAGCAAATATTGCGCAGTTGCAGGGCCTGTATAAGAAATATCCAGCCTTAAAATCTGGTACACAGCAGGTTAGATACGGATTTGGCAGCGTTCTTGCTGTTAGCCGATTTGCAGATAACCAAGAGTTTCTTATCGCTTTTAATTCAAATGACGATGCTCAGGAAGCAACGGTTCCTGTCTCGACAAAGAATTCTCGATGGAGTGCAATCTCTGGTGCCGCACAAGTGACAGTGCATACTTCAACTATTGATCTAAAGCTGCCACCCCGTAGTTGGGTGATTCTTAAAGCAGATAATGCTTTTGAGCCATCGAGTGCGCTAGCCATTACTTTGAAATCGCCAAAGCCTGATTACCGCACCCCTGGTTGGTCAGCGATAACTGCCAAGGTTCCTGGCGATGACTTTGTGCAAGTCACTTTTGCCGCTCGCCAAAGCGGTAAAGCGTGGAGAATTCTCGGTACATCTGATCGACGTACGACCAAAGATGATTATATTGCGGCTGGATTACACCGCGTATTTATTCATAACCGACTCTATAAGTCAGGTACCACCTTTGATTTGGTGGCAGTTGTTACAAACAGCAAAGGTCAGAAATCGGTGTCCAAGATAGTTAAGTACACCGTTAAGTACTAAGCCAAAAGCGCATTGGCTGATCTAAATACTTTGCCCAAGATCGCTCATTGTGACTACTTCGCTGGTACACCTTAGAAATAAAATTTTGATGCGTATAGCCTTTTTCAAACATTAAACGATCTGCAACCAATTGGAATGGCGCATATTCGGCATCTAAGCTTTTAGTTCCGTGGCTCATCCAAACTCTATATTTGTCGGATACCGGCAGCTCTTTAATTGTTCGCTCAACTAGCGGAAGTGCACCAAAAGGCCAATGGGGTGAGAGCGCAAGGGCTGTAGTAAATCGATCTGGATATTGCGCCAAGGCATATAGCGTCGCAAGTGCACCCATGCTTGACCCAATCATTGCGGTCATGTCAGCAGAGATTCCGGGTACTAATTCTGGAACATAGATATCGAGAATATTTCTTAGATACTCATCTCCCCGCAAGATTGATAAGTCTTCGAGTATTTTGGCATAGTCATTCTGAATTTTAATTCCATCGCGAAAGTATTTTTCAGGAACTAAGTCTTTCCCACGGCCCCACTCATCCTCTTTCGAACCGCTATGCCAAACACCGATGATTGCTGGGGGTGTAATTCCCAATTCTCGGCTGACGCGGATAGCTGACTGAGCCATTTTCCAGGTCTGGTAGCGATGAGTAGAAGTATGCCCATCAAAGACGTTCTGCCCGTCATGAGCTACTAATAAGCGCTCTGCACTCGCTTTTGGCATCCAGTAATCAATAATTCGACCATTAAAATCGACACGTTTAACGTCGCCCGGGACCCCACGGATTTGGAAGCGCTTAATCTCTTTCATACTGGTTAAATCTACCCATGTCTGCGACCAAGAGAAGCATTATTTGGTTTCGTCGCGACCTGCGAATCTCAGATAATCCGGCGCTATTAGCAGCAATTGAAGCTGCCGATGAAATCGTTCCAGTTTTTATTCTTGATCCAACTTTAATCGGCACATCAGGAAGCAAGCGATTAGCATATTTGGGGCAGTCGTTGCGTGCCCTTGATGAGTCACTTAATAATTCGCTTCATGTAATGGTCGGTAATCAAGCTGAAGTCTTAAAAGAACTCATGGCAAGGTATGGAACAACCTCTGTCCACATTTCTGCAGAGTTCGAACCATATGGAGCAGCGCGTGATCTGCGAGTGGAGGAAGCCGGTATTCCTTTAATACGCACTGGAAGCCCATACGCAGTTGCACCAGGGCGAGTTGTAAAGCCAAGTGATGCTACGCCATACAAGGTCTATACGCCTTTCTACCGCGGTTGGTGTTTGCATGGGTGGAGAAAACCAGCAACCGTACCAAAAACTATTAATGCAGTTAAACCAAAGGACGCTGATCGCAATTTTCCAGATTGGCCTATGCCAGATGGAGTATCGATAACTCCAGCTGGTGAAAAAGCTGCGTTAGAGCGGTGGAAATATTTCCAAAAGAATGGACTGGATAATTACGACGAAACTCGAAACCTTGCGGGCATAGATGGCACCAGCAAACTCAGCGCGCATTTAAAGTGGGGCGAAATCCATCCGCGTACTTTGCTTTTACATCTTGGTGAAAGCAAGGCGCACGATACCTTTAGGAAAGAGATTGCCTGGCGTGAGTTTTATGCCGATGTTCTTTTTCACAATCCAGGTACAGATCAGGATTACTACGCGCCTCGCTTTGCCCAGATGCGTTATAACGAACCTGGCGCACACTTTGATGCGTGGAAAACTGGCCACACTGGATTCCCCTTTGTAGACGCTGCAATGCGCCAACTCGTGCATGAAGGCTGGATGCATAATCGAACTCGCATGGTTGTTGCTTCATTCCTCGTTAAAGATCTGCACCTTGAATGGCAGCTAGGTGCTGATTTCTTTATGGAGCACTTAGTTGATTTTGATGTGGCATCAAATGCACATGGATGGCAGTGGACAGCGGGCACTGGTACCGATGCATCCCCTTATTACCGAGTATTTAATCCGATCGAACAAGGTAAGCGTTTTGATGCAGATGGTGACTACATTCGAAAATATGTCCCAGAGCTTGCACATTTATCGGCAGCAGAAATTCACGAACCCTGGTTGTATCTAGATGGTTACAGTAAAGGTTATCCAGAGCGAATAGTAGATCATGCAGTAGAGCGTTTAGAATCTCTAGAACGTCTCAAGGAGATTAAACTCGACAAACCCCTAGACCCTCGCGCTTAGCTTTATACATTGCATCATCGGCTCTACGCAAGAGATTTGAATCACCAGTGTTTTTTGCAACACCAATACTGACATCAATTTGAATATGCTCACCTTCAATATTAAATGGATAGCTCAAAGTCGCACGCAAAGCCAAAGCAAGCTCCATTGCTGATTCATAACTGCCTTCATGCAGCACTCCAAATTCATCACCACCTAAGCGAGCAAGCATCGTGCCATGTGGGAGTGCACGACTAAATCTGAGTGCAACTTGTTGTAAGACCTTGTCACCGGTTTCATGACCGTGCGAATCATTAACGGGCTTAAATCCATCAAGATCTAGTAACAAGAGTGAACCATTTTTGAGCTCAAAGCCCTCAATTTCACTGATTAGCCTGCGCCGATTAGGTAACCCTGTTAATTCATCCGTGCGGGCAAGAATTCTTTCATGTCCGATATTTCTTGCCTCATTCAAAGCAATCGTCATTCTGATAAACGCTAAAGCAAGCGTCATGAGTGCTGGAATCAGCGTAAAAGTTGGAAAATAACCTGGGCGCAACGCAATAAGGGCTAAAAGAGTTGCACTTAATAGAACTGAGAGCGCAATAAAAATTGGATTGATTGTTGATTTATTGGCCGAGTCGAGATTTTCATGCCAACAACTCTCGGCCATAATCAAAAGTCCAAGTAACCAACCATCATCAATCAAAGAACCAAATGAGTATGTTCCTTGAATTTGCTGCCAGAGGAATAGAAAATCATTGAGTGAAAAAATGATTATGCCTGCCGTGAAAATAACTCCTCGGCGTGAAAAACCCTGTGATGCGATGGTCGTTAGAGTGACCGAGATGAGAATCAAATCGCAGATCGGATAAATAACAGCAAAAAATGCATCAGAATTATTTTGTGCAAAATGCGGGAGGAGTGGACCCAAAATAAGAGTTGTTCCGATAGTACTGAGACCGAGCCCAAAAATGGATGAGTCAAAAACTTCAAGCAATACAAATTTGCGACGTGGCGCAAGGATATGTGTTACTCCCAAAATTATGCAGGGGTAAAACAGTAGATAGAGCAGATTGGATATTAACTTTACGGGAGCATTAATCGTTGCAAATGATGAAATGCTGGATAGAAGTGAACCCAGAAGCCAAGAACTCATTGCAAAAATTATGAGAGGTTGTGCAAAAGGGTCATTGATTCGAGGGGCTTTCCAAACAACTAAAATCACGAAGAGGATAATTGAGTTATAAATATAAATTTCACTCCACTGGCTCTTGAGCGAGGGTGAAAACGTCAGCAATGAATGAGCAATTAATAGAACAGCACCCGATACTCGTAAAACCAAGGTACGCATTTATTCACGGTAGGTCGTGGAATTAGCCTTCCGATATAGGGAAAACCCGACGAGCGAGGGGTGTAGGTTGCTTTTACAAGCCCTCGCTGCAGATCAAGTTTCGCTGATCGAATGCGTCTTTTACCATATCAACCGCTTGGCCATATTGAGCTGCAACGCCATCGCGCAGTTTCTGAATCGATGTAATTGACTTACCAGCCGTTGCATAAGCGGTAAGGGCTGATTTACTCGACCTGATAGTTGTCTTGTAGGTGTTAATCGTGGTTTTCCATGAGCTAACCGTTGTAGCGTTTGCAATCTTCTGTTTTGCTGGCGCTAAAGTTAAATCAGAGAGTTTTTTATTTGCATCTGCAAGCGCGACTTTCCACTTTGCAATCGAGACAGTGTCTGGCTTAGGCAAGGCTTGATTTAAAGCAATAGCATCCTGGAGAGTCTTAATTCTGGTTTTCCACTCTGCAATCGCTGCAGCATTAGCCGGATCAGGTGTCGCTGCAGCAGCGGCAGTAGCTTCTGCCTCAGCTAATTTCTTTGTCGCTTCGTCAAGAGCGGCAGTTGCCTCCACGATTTGTGCTTCTAACACTGGAGTCTTCGCTTGTGCTTCTACAAGAAGTGCATTTTGACCCGCTATTTGAGCATCAAGTTCGACAAGCTTTGCATCACTGGACTTCTTGATTGCTGCTAGTCCGGCTTGTGCAGACTGAGCCTTTGAATCAGATGTGATACATGTTGTAGAAATCCAAGTTTTTTTCGACTTCTTGACCGCAAGATTTTTCACTGGCACGAAAACTATGGACTTGTCTCCTGCAATCATTAGGTTTGATTTAACGGTTGCTGCGCATTTATAGGCATATCCAGCTACAGTCGTTGATGCACCAATCTTGGTACATGCCGTGCCGTTACTAATTTTCGTTGCTGCCCCTGCGGTTGGTGCAGTCAAAAGAGCAACAGCAACTCCGATGGCAACTGTGAGTGAAAGTGACTTGCGCATGTAAAGGACCTCCATAGATTATTGTGTAATCTTACTCGCCACTGCCTGAAATTCTCCTGATAACCCGCCTTGAAAACTCAGAAAAGACTGTGAACTTGAAACTTATCTCCTCTGTTTACGACGTAGATTCATACCCATTGAACGGACTGTCGAACGCGGCAGATTGCGAATGAAAAAAACAAGAAGTTGGTACTGCCAACCAGGAATTGAGATTGCCTTTCCAGCCAGTGCATCCTGCCAAGATTTAGCAACAAGCTCATCAGCATCAAGCCACATGAAAGCTGGTAGCCCTTTCATAGACATCCGACCACGCTGGTGAAACTCAGTTCGGGTAAAGCCTGGGCATAGAGAGCTCACTAAAACTTGAGTACTTGCTAATTCAGTGTGGAGGGATTCAGATAAGACTGTCAGATATGACTTAGCAGCGCTGTATGTACCGCCGGCAATAAAACCTGCCACGGATGAAACATTAATGATGACACCTTTATTGCGAGCCTTCATTCCCGGAAGCACCACATGCATCAAACGCATCGGTGTGCGCACCAATACATTGAGTAGATCTTCTTCAGAATTCAAAGCGCTCGCAGTAAATGCTTTATTTATTCCAAAGCCCGCATTGTTTATAAGTACATGGACTTCGTTGGCAGTGATGTAATCTTCCACCGCAGAGCAGCCCGCATCCGTTGATAGGTCAGCTTTAATAATCACTGTCTCAACTGCGAAAGTACTACGCAAAGCGGCAGCACGCTCTTCTAATCGAGGCTCATCACGGGCAACCAGAATAATGTTGTAATTATTGGCCGCTAGTAATCGAGTGAAACTCTCACCAATTCCGGCAGTTGCACCCGTGACCAATGCCCAAGATTTCATTTCTCTCCTAAACAAACTTTAATTCGCCCACTGCACCGACTGGTACAAATGGTTGGTGCGGTGCTACTGCATTTATCCGTTGATATTTTTCACTCTGAGCAGGTCGATTATCAATATCACCTTTATTTGGCCACATCGATAAAGCACGTTCAGCTTGGGCAGTAATAGTAAGCGATGGATTAACACCCAGGTTGGCAGTAATCGTTGAGCCATCAACGACATGAAGTGTGGGGTAGTTATAGACACGATGATACGGATCGATTACACCAGTGGCCTCACTATCTCCGATTACACAACCTCCAACAAAGTGAGCTGTGAAAGGCGCGTTGATTAAATCACCTACATGTCCGCCGGCGATACCATCATGCTTATCCGCAATGCGGCGTACTACTTCATTTGCCGCTGGAATATAAGTCGCATTTGGTTTCAGTGGATCATTTTTCGAAGTCAAGTGCCAACCAAACAATCCACGCTTTCCACTTACCGTAATAGAAGAATCTACATTTTGCATTGTCAAAGCAATCACAGTGCGTTGACTCCACTGCCGTACATTTAAAATCTTTCCCAGCAATGATGGCTTGGCGATGAACTGTTTAAGCCAGTGCTTTCTGCGCCCTTTTGAGTCATATCCATCAGTCATAATCGTTTGCAGTAATCCCATGAAGTTACTGCCCTTGCCGTATCGGACGGGTTCAATATGTGTGTGTTCGTCGGGGAAGAAGGAGGAAGTAATTGCACTACCGGCGCTGTAATCAATATCAATATTTGGCATCATGGCACCAGTTAAAGCTTCGCTGTTGGTACGAGAGAGTTGACCTAATCGATCTGAAATCTTGGGCAGAGTTTTGATCTTCATTTTGTGTAGCAGCTTTTGAGTGTTGTAAGTTCCAGCGGCAACGATTACTTGATTAGCTGTGAAAGTAATAATTGATTCAAAAGGATCATTAGTTTTAATTGCACGGATTTTCCATGTGCCATCTGCGTTTTGAGCAAAAGATTTCACAGTTGTCATCGGAAATACTTCGGCACCAGCTGATTCAGCCAGCCCCAAATAGTTTTTAGGCAAAGTATTTTTTGCATTGAAGCGGCAACCTGTCATGCATGCACCACACTGCTGACAACCATTACGAGCTGGGCCAACACCTCCGAAAAATGGATCAGCTGCGGCAGCGCCTTTTCCTTCGCCGAAGTAGACACCAAGTGGTGCCATCTTGAAAGTATGGCCAACTCCCATTTCTTCAGCGACATCTTTCATCGCTTGGTCACTCGGAGAAAAATATGGGTTCTCAATAACTCCCAACATGCGACGCGCTTGGTCATACCAAGGCTCTAACTCTGATTTCCAATCGGTGATCGCTGCCCACTGCGGATCGTTGAAATACTCATCACCCGGTTGGTACAAAGTATTTGCATACACAAGAGATCCACCGCCGACACCAGCACCTGCCAAAATTAAAACATCAGGCAATACATGGATTCGCTGAATCCCATAACAACCTAGACCTGGCGCAAAGAGAAACTTGCGCAAGCGCCACGAAGTTTTAGGAAAGTCTTTATCTTTAAATCTTCGCCCAGCCTCTAAAACTGCAACGCTGTAGCCCTTTTCACGCAATCGAAGCGCCGATACCGATCCACCAAAGCCAGATCCAATGATGACGACATCAAAGTCTTTTTTCACTTAAGCAACGATTCCGCTCGTATCTTCATCACGAATCTTCCATTCAGTGCCATAAGACTCAAGCAAATCTAGGAATGGCTTTGCATCAAACCATTCAGGCCCGGCAACACCCTCAGGCTTCCAAATCCCTTTATGAATTAACTCCATTGCAATCACAGGGTTAATCGCCGTCTGCCAAACAACTGCTTGATCACCGTACTCTTTCATCGACCATTCATTATCAACCACGTTATACATATAACAGGCATAAGGCTTTCCCTCTTTATTTAATCCCTTTACTAAAGCCCCTGCGCAAGTCTTGCCCTTCATACGCGAACCCAGCGTTGCTGGATCAGGTAGGGACGCAGCTAGTAAATCACGGGGAGAAACTGAGATTCCTTGGACATCGACACTTTCTTTGCGATCCATCCCCAACATATGAATAGTTTTTAACGTTGTAATGAACTGTGCTCCGAGGCCATATTTGAAGTTAACTTTTTTAGCATCAACTTTTTGCGGAATCAGTACAACTTCTTCGTGTTCAACATTCACACATTCAACAGGACCAATTCCCTCTGGAAAATCAAAAACTTCAATTTCGCTAAATGGTTCGGTTGTATACCAACCACGACCGTCTTCCCAAACTAATGGTGGGTTAAGGCACTCTTCAATTGTTGTCCAAATTGAAAACGATGGTGCAAAGTCATAACCCTCAACAACTAAATTCGACCCATCCATGATGGTGATTGAATCCAAGCGACTAAAGAGATGATCCGATGCATACCTAGCAAAAACATCGCTCATTCCAGGTTCGATACCCATACCAACTAGCGCGTAGATATCTCGCTCTTTCCAGTTCCAATCACGTGCAAACTGTTCGTCGCCGAGCTTCACGCCAGTTTCGCTATTTGGGTAGTGGGGATGTGGCCGCGAAAGCGACATCGCCATATCGATGTAATTTGTGTTCTCAATTTCGCATGCTAAAAAGATTGGCATCACAAAGCGCGGATCAACTGCGTTAATAACTACATCCGGCTTAACTTTACGGATCAAGGTCCTTAAATCTTCAAGCTCTGCAGCATTGACTTCGGCGGCAGAAAACCTTGAATCTTTGATCCGGGTCACAGCTGATTCAGCACGCGACAATGCGCGGTCTGCGACAACCATGGAAGTGATAAAACTCTTGCGCG
>WLMW01000020.1 GCA_009700025.1 Actinomycetota bacterium | reverse complement strand
TTCAGTCATGGGAACCATCGGAACTGTTGTCTCTAGCGTTCCTCCAGCATATGTTTTGTCGCGACTGCAATGGAAGGGACGCCAGACAACGTTCCTTATTATTTTGTCAACGATGATGTTGCCGGGGCAAGTAACCATGATCCCGGTTTACATTATTTTCTCCAGATTGCACTGGATTCCATCATTCTTGCCCCTGATTGTTCCCTCATTTTTTGCAAGTGCATTTTCCATCTTTTTATTGCGACAGTTCTTTACGAGTATTCCTGATGAAATATCTGATGCGGCTAGAATTGACGGTTGCAGCGAATTCAAATTAATGATGCGCATCATCGTGCCACTTGCAAAACCTGCGATTTCTGCAATTGCGCTCTTTGCCTTCTTGGGTTCTTGGAATGATTTCTTTGGTCCGCTTCTCTATATCGTTGAAAATGAGGATCTATGGACTCTCGGCATCGGTCTGAACGCCTTCCAAGGGATTCACCACGTGGACACAAACATGATGATGACTGCCTCTGCGTTATTTATGGCGCCAGTTATTATTATCTTCTTCTTCTCGCAGAAAGTCTTCATTGAGGGCGTTACTTTGACTGGAGTTAAAGGCTAAATGAAAAAAGTGAGTACGCCAGCGATTCCTTCGCTCATGCGCGAAATAAATGAGCGTTCAGTTCTCGATATTTTGCGCACAGAAGGAACGTTGCATGCCGCCCAAGTGGCTAGATTAATTGGACTTTCTAAGCCAACTACTGCCGATATTTTGCGCACTTTGAGTGATCATGGGCTTATCCATGAGTACTTGCCAGGTGCTGATGATCCAAAGCGAGCACGATCGGTGTACGAAGCGATAAGCGATGTAAAAGTCTGTCTAGGAATTGACATTGGTTCACGTTTTATCAGAACAGCAGTTGGTGATTTGAATGGGGAGATGCGAGCACAACAATCTATTGCAGTTAGATCATTGACATTGAAAGATTTAGTCTCGGCAATGCATTCGGCAGTAGAACAAAGTTTAAAGTCTGCTGGATTTTCACTCAAAGATGTTGTTTCAATTGTCGTAGGTACACCTGGAGTAATCAATCAAGAAACAGGCGTTATTTCTATTGCAGGAACAATAAGTTCACTCGATGGTGTAAACCTCTCTGCCTTGATTGAAAATGAGTTTGGAGTAAAACCAAATTTAGAAAATGACATTAATTTAGTAACCGTCGCTGAACAATCAGCTGGTAAAGGTATTGGTATTGAAAATTTCGCAGTTCTGTCGGTTGGCTCCGGGTTAGGTTCAGGCCTTGTCTTAAATGGAAAGCTTCTACGAGGGCATCATGGCGCAGCGGGTGAAGTATTTTATGTTCCATTTGGAGATCCAACGGATACACATAGAACTGAAACCAATCCATCTGGTGATGCAATTGCAGCGCTAGCTCGTACGCTCGCCAAAAAATACAAAAAAAGTACACTTTCTGAGCCTTATTCAACGGTTGATATTCTCAACGCTGCAAAAAGCGGTGATGTACTAGCCCAAGAGGTAGTAGCCATCGAAGCTGAGCGAATCGCACTTTATATCGCCTCAATTTCAGCGATCACTGATGTTGAATTAGTTGTTTTAGCAGGTGGAATTGGCCGTCAGGCAGAGTTTTTCTTGAAGCCAATTAAGAAGCTTGTCGCTACCGCTGTTCCATTTCCACCACGGATTGAGATTTCTACTCTTGGAGATACAGGAATCCTGGTAGGCGCATTAAGCATTGCCACAAAAAATGCTTGTGACCTGGTGTTTGAACGCAAAAACTTTGCTCCACCTCGCTCAAGAGCTGGCTCTTTGTAATTGAAACTTACGGTTATCGGCGGCGGCTCAACTTACACACCAGAATTAATTGATGGTGTGATTTCAAGGCACCATCGACTTCCGATTACCCACATTCACCTTGTTGATATTGAACCAGTAAAACTCCAAATCATCGCGCAATTTGCCATCCGCATGATTAAAGCTGCAAAAGTCGATATCGAAATCGAGTTTGGAACTGATTTACGAGCTGGAGTACGTGGAGCACAATTTGTCGTGAGTCAGTTTCGTGTTGGCACTCAAGCCGCACGTCATCGTGATGAGTTGCTTGGTCGTAAGTACAAACTTGTTGGACAGGAAACAGTTGGTGTTGGCGGTTTTGCAAAGGCTCTTCGAACTATCCCTGTAGCCCTAAACGTGGCGCGCACCATTGTGGAAGAAGCACCTAACGCAATTTTGCTCAACTTTACGAATCCTGCTGGTCTAATTACTCAATCACTCATCCAAGAAGTTCCAGAGTTAACAACAATTGGATTATGTAACGTTCCATGGAATACACGGATTGAAATTGCACAGGCACTAGGTGTTGCATCAACAGCAATTACTTTTGATTATGTGGGCCTCAACCATTTGTCATGGATTCGAGGAGTGAAAGTGGATGGAAAGGACTGCAGCGCAGCTGCTTTAAAAGCCTTTCGTGGGCTCACAATTGAGAATGGCAAGCCCGATGACTCTCCAGCTTGGACCCAAAGCTCGATAGATCTCTTGCAAGCTATTCCAAACTATTATCTTTCGTACTACTACTCTGAAAAAGCGTGGATTGATTATCAGGCCAATAACCCCACCAGGGCTAGTGAAGTCATGAAGATTGAAGAAATCTTAATTGAAAAGTTTAAAGATAAATCACTTGTAACAAAGCCAGAGGAACTCATGCAACGCGGAGGCGCATATTACTCAGATTCGGCGGCAGAGTTAATGACCGATATTCATAATGATGCAGGCACTATTCATATTGTTAACACCCTCAATAATGGCGCCGTTCCAGATTTTCCAAATTCGGCAGTGATGGAGATTCCAGCTGTGATAACAGCAAATGGTGCTCAATCGATAAAGACTTCGGCAATGAGAAATGATATTGATTCTCTTGTGCGTTCTGTTAAAGACTTTGAACTTTTAACAATTGAAGCAGCAGTCAATGGCGATGAAGACTGTGCACTCCGTGCATTAATTACAAATCCAATCGGTCCAGACTTATCCGATGCCCGTGAACTTTGGGCGGATTTAAAGAAAGAGAACGCTGGGATGATTGGGGCTTTCAATGCTTAAGGCAATTCTTGGAATTGATGGTGGAGGAACCAAGACTCACGCCGTGATTGCTGACCTTGATGGAAATATCCTAGCTAGTGCAGCAAATGGAGCGGCCAATTGGGAGCGGATTGGAATCACATCAGTTCAGAAAAGTTTAAATGAACTGATCGCAAGCGTTTTAGCATCTGCGCATGTTGGCCATGAGGATATTGTTGCGTCAACTTTTGCCCTTGCCGGCCTTGATTGGCCGGAAGACAAAGTACTTTTCGAACCTTTTCTTGAAAATTTATTATCACCTGGAAAAACCCACTTGGTTAATGATTCAATTGCCGCACTTTTTGCAGGTGCTCCTGATGGAGTCGGATGCGTTTCGATTGCCGGAACTGGAGGCAAGACTGCTGGTAGTGATGGAAAAGCAACTTTACAAACGATGGGAATGGAGCTCGGCGAAGGTGGCGGTGCTGGGCAACTCGTGAATCTGGCTCTGGATTCGATAGCCAAATCCCATCATGGAACTGCAGAGATCACACAGCTTTATCTAGAACTTCCGAAAGCTGCAGGTTTTAATCACCCTGAAGAGTTTTTTACTGCGATAGCTCGCACGCGCGTGCGTTTAGATGAAAGTTATGCACCACTTATTTTCGATTTAGCAAATAGTGGCGACTCTTCCGCGGTTGATATCGTTACTACAGTTGCGAAGCAACATGCTCACGACGTATTTGGAATATCATCGCAACTTAATTTTCATGGAAAAACAATTAAAGTAGTGCGCGCTGGTGGACTTCATACTGCTGGATGTACAATTTTCGATGCAATATTTCACTCTGAAGTTATTCGGCTAGTTGATAGTGCGCAAGTAAGTGTTTTAGAGATAGCTCCTGTATTCGGTGCCGTAATACATTGTGCACACAAATACTTCCCAACTCTTGCTCCTGAATTCATTGAGAATGTATTAAATGGTGCACGAGAAGTTGAACTTTGATGGCAATATCTCTAAAGGGGGCTTCAATATTACAGAGCGAGATTAACGATTCATTTTGGGCAGGCCGATCACATTATGATTTGAATATTGAAATTACAGTTAATAAGACTTCACCGATTAAAGCTGAAGGGTTCATTCTCAAGGCCACGCGTACTGCTTCTCACATAAGTGCAACGATCGGGATGGATCGTGAAAGTTCATTTCGATATGGACTCAATTCTCTTGTGCGCTGGCTTCAAAGTGACAACGAAACTATTTCAGTCGATGACGGCCCTGATTTTCCAATAAGAGGAGTTGTTGAGGGTTTTTATGGCAAGGCGTGGACTCATGAGCAACGTTTACGTGGATTAAAACTATGTGGCGATTACAACATGAACACTTATTTCTTAGCTCCAAAAGATGTACCCTGGCAGCGTTTTAACTGGCGAGCACCATTTACTTCAGATTTCCTCAAACTTACTGATGAGCTAATTCAAACAGGACGTCTCAACGCAGTTGCTGTAGCCGTATGCGTCTCCCCTGGCTTATCAGTCAAATATAGTGATCAAGCCGATGTGATGGCAGTCGTTCATCGCTACAAACAACTCTTTGACCTTGGCGCAAAGCATTTTGGTTTATTATGGGATGACATAGATTGGGAGCTTTCATATCCAGAAGATATAGCCCGATATGTTTCAACCGCAGCAGCACATGCAGATTTTACAAATCGTGTGTGGAGTGAGCTTGCAAAACTAGATTCTCAATTAATTTTAACGGTATGTCCTATGCACTATTCCGGTCGCGGAAACGAACCATATCTTCATGATTTGGGACATGCTCTGCATCCCCGCATCAACCTGATGTGGACGGGACGATCAATTTGCTCTGAGTATTTAGATATTAGCGATGCCGTTATTTTTGAGCGCACCGCGCTCCGCCCACCGCTTTATTGGGATAACTTCCCCGTTAATGATGGGGGTTTACAGAAGAATCTTTACATCGGTCCGGTTCGAGGTCGAGAAGTTGGATTGCACAAATATTCCGCTGGACTTGTTTCTAATCCCATGTTGCAGTTTGAAATGTCTCAGTTCCCGCTATTTACTATCGGAGACTACCTATGGAACACCACGAATTATGATCCGGATAAATCCTGGGAAAATGCCCTCATCCATTTAGTTGAAAGCCCGGAAGATCGCATGGCTTTGCGTGCCTTCATGCGAACTTCTATGGGAACAGTTGTTGGAGGTGACCCTGCACCAGATTTGCGTGCAGAGTTTAGAAAAGGCATCACTGCGTGGCGAGTAGGAGATCTAAAGACTGCCGGAGATGTCTTTATCCGTGCCGGAGATGCAATGGTAAAGAACCACGCATACTTGCGTCATCTTGATTTCTCCAGACCACTGATGATTTTGGAGATATCCCAGTGGCTTGAAAAATATCTAATTGGTGCAGAGGTGCTCATTTCTCTCGGAGAAATCCTCAAAGCCTGTGGCTTTGATTCTGATAAGCGTTGTATCACGGGGAGTTCTTCGGAAATTGCAGAGTTGGCTGGCCTTATTGAGCGATTACAGGCTCACCGTAAGAATCTATTTGGCGACCAAATTGAAGGTCCGATAAATGAATTAATGGCCGAGTTAGGGAGTTAAAAGTGTCGAGTATCAATCTTTTTATTGGTGATAGTGTCACAGACTGTGGACGCGATATAGACCCACCTTATGGTGATGGCTACGTTCAAGAAATTGCATCAACCGGAATTCTTGATGGTTCAATAATTAATGTAGGCACTAGTGGCCACCGGCTTGTTGATTTAGAAAAACGTTGGCAAGTTGATGTTCTCGACCACCAACCAACTTTGGTATCTATTGCAATTGGAATTAACGATATGTGGCGCAGGTACGATGATCATGACCCAACACCGACACAGGATTTTCGAGATAGATACCATCAGCTACTGAGTCAGACAAAGGACTTGCTTCATCCTCAATTCGTTTTATGTGAGCCGTTCATGTTAGAGGTAAGAGACGAGATGAAATCCTGGCGTGAAGATCTAAATCCCAAAATTGAGATTGTGCATGAAATGTCCCAAGAGTTTTCAGCAATTCTTGTTCCTTTTGACAAACATTTCACTACTTTGTCCAAATCAATATCCATGAATGAACTCGCAGAAGATGGAATTCATCCAACGGCATTTGGTCACCAAGAGATGGCAAAATTATGGCTATCTACGGTGAAATCAGCGTAAATGAGCCTGTTCATTTAGTCCTCGCAGCGCCCTCAAGCCATCGCTAGGCCACATTGAAATCGTCGTAATCGAGCAAGGTGAAACATCGATGTGAAAAATGGACTCAGCGAAAGCACCAATTGCTAACTTGGCCGCAGTTTTTATAGTTCCATTGTGGCTAATCACTGCAACACGTTGACCCGGATACATGGCAAGTATTTGTTCGAGCGCTTCATCGATGCGCAGAGCAACAGAGTCATAGGACTCACCTTGCGGTGGAGAAAAACTAGTTGAGCAAATCCAAGCTTGATAATCGGCAGGATACTTCGCTTTCACTTCATCGATAGATAGTCCATCCCAGATACCGAATGAGCACTCAAGCCATGAATCGTCATAATTGACGGGCAAACCAGTTGTCCGAGCAAGTGTCTCGGCTGTCTGCTTAGTCCGATTCAACGGTGAGGCAATAATGACATCCGGTTTTAACGCAGCGACTGCTTGAGCAACGAGCTCGGCTTGAGCTAATCCCTCTTGTGTTAACTCAGGGTTGAGTGGACCATCTCCTGAAAACTTCTTCAGTGGTGTAAGTGGGGTCTCTCCATGGCGAATAAGAAAAACCGTCGTTGCAATTTCTTTCGACAATAGGCGTTCAGTTAAATAGTTTTTCTGAACCGAAACAACTTCACCGCCACCAGATTGTTCATCTAAAGCCTTGTTAGCTAAGCGATCAGCGTGTGAATTTTCATCGCGTGGAATCCAGGTATATGTCACAAGTGATGGTGTGTGCGCAGCACGTGCATCTTGGGCCAGAGAGCGCATATCTGCATGCTTTATCTGCCAACGACCTGACATTTGCTCAACGACTAACTTGCTATCCATTTTTACATCAACAGTTGCCTTTGGATCTATAGAAGTTATCGCCCTGAGCCCCGCAATCAGCCCACTGTATTCGGCCACGTTATTAGTTGCGATACCAATAAAATCATAGAGTTCGGCAATAATCGAACCATTTTCAGTGATAACAGAGCCGTATCCAGCTGGACCAGGGTTGCCACGTGAACCGCCATCAGCAGTTAAATTGAAGTGACGAGCCATATATTTAGACCCCACGAACCAAAATACATCTGCACTCTTCGCATCGCACAACTTCGTCTTCGGATAAATCCGTAATTCGTTTTAACTCAATCGCATTGATTGATAAATGGCAGCCATTACATGACCCACCATTGAGAGATGCCGCACCAGTTCCATTGTTTGTAGCACGAATTTTTTCATACAAAGTGATGAACTCTGTTGAAATTTCTGCAGCGGTCTGTGCTCGTAATCCGACTAGGGACTCAAGTTCGGTATTAAAAGTAGCGAGCGCATTTTCTTTGCGTATCTCCAGATCTGCAATCTCAGCTGCATAGGTCGCTTCTAACTCACTGAGCTCTGCTATTCGTGAATTAATTTCATCAATACGCATCATCACTTCAAGTTCAACTTCTTCTAATTCTGCCCGACGCACACCGAGAGTTCCAACTTCGTGCTGTAACTGCTCTAACTCTTTTGGGGTTGCAGATCCACCGTTAAGGCGAGCCTCGTCGCGGGTAATGCGCATGACGATCTGTTCAACATCGGCTTCGGCACGCAAAAGCTCACGCTTTACATCACTGAGTTCGGTTTGAGCCCCAATGCGCAGATCGCGAGTGTTATTTGATTTAGTTGTAACACTAGCTAGCAAAGCATGTTCGGCAAGGGTGGCTGACTTGTGATTGAGTGCTGTTGTTCGTTGGTCAATACTCGCAATATCTAAAATCTTCCGCTGATCACTGGCACTAGCCTTCATGACCAACTCCTTCACATACTTCTGGTGGGCGCTGAGGGTTTCGAACCCCCGACATTCTCGGTGTAAACGAGACGCTCTACCACTGAGCTAAGCACCCGCGCACTCTTCACGAGTACTGGGCAATCTTACTTCAGGTGTGATGAAAAGGTAAATCGCCTCTTATAACGTAGCGATTGCAGCCTTGTAATCCTCGAGGTTTCGCGCATCGCCAAGTCCATTTACTATCTGCCAGCGAAGGGTGCCCGCTTTATCGATGATGAAAGTTCCACGTACTGCACATCCACGAGCTTCATCAAAAACACCGTAAGTCTTTGAAACCGCACCATGTGGCCAAAAATCAGTTAGTACTGGAAAGCTATATTTTTCTTGATCGGCATACGCACGTTGCGCATACATTGGATCGCATGAAATAACTAGCAACTGAACATTCTCATTCGCAAATGCTGAGAGGTCATCGCGCAATGCACAAAGTTCGCCGGTGCAAATGCCAGAGAATGAAAATGGATAAAAAAGTAGGACTACGTTTTTTTCACCTTTGAAAGATGCTAGTGAAACTTTCTCACCATGTTGGTTGAGTACTTCAAAATCTGGAGCCGCTTGGCCAATGCTTAATGTCATGTTGATAAATCTACCGTTTGCCTGCCTTACGTGCCACTAGACGAGTGGCAGTCCAATCTTGGGCAACTGAAATTGTAGAGGTTTGGCTTAAACCTGCTGTCGGTGCCGCATCTTGAATGTCGCTTGGTTCAACATGTCCATCACGATTTACTTTTGGAGTTAAAATCCAAATCGCACCGTCGGCAGTCAAATAAGTGAGGGAATCCATGAGTTCATCGACTAGATCACCATCGCCGCCGCGCCACCAGATAATCACGGCATCTACTACTTCTTGAGTATGGCCATCTAGAAACTGGGTCTGTGTAATAGCGGCCAATTGGTCTCGAAATTTGAAATCGCAGTCATCGCCACGGCCAACCTCTAGTACTAGGTCGCCTTTTTTCATCCCCATTCTGGCTGGCACGGGCTAAGTCCACCGAATCTACCCAAGATATGCAAGAGGTTTCGCGTCTTTATTTTCAATTTCGACTTACTGGGCAGTTCAAGGGAGAATAAGCACCATGAGCGAATACTTCGAAGCGCCAGACCAGATAATCGAACAGTTGGTGGATACCGATCCGGCTGAGACTGCGGAGTGGAAGGCATCATTTGATGCAGCCCTTGCTCACGCGGGGCCAGTACGCGCACGGTACCTAATGTTGAGCTTGCTCAAGCGTGCACATGAAAAGAAGATTGGACTCTCTGATCTTCGCACCACAGATTACATCAACAGTATTTCGCCAGAACATGAACCAGATTTTCCGGGTGATGAAAATATTGAACGCCGAATTCGTGCAATAAATAGATGGAATGCCGCAATGATGGTCCACCGCGCGCAACGTCCTGGCGTCGGTGTTGGTGGACATATTTCAACTTATGCATCATCTGCTGCACTGTATGAAGTTGGTTTTAATCACTTCTTCCGTGGACAAGATCACCCAGGTGGTGGAGATCAGATATTTTTCCAGGGACATGCAAGTCCTGGCATGTATGCACGTGCTTTTCTCGAAGGTCGTTTAAGTGAAGACCAACTAGATGGTTTTAGACAAGAGCTTTCACATCCATCTGGCAGTTTGTCGTCCTATCCGCATCCGCGCTTAATGCCAGACTTTTGGCAGTTCCCAACAGTTTCAATGGGAATCGGACCACTGAACGCAATTTACCAAGCACGCTACAACCGTTATCTCCAAAACCGTGGAATTAAAAATACTGACGATCAACATGTCTGGGCTTTCTTAGGTGATGGTGAAGTTGATGAAGTTGATTCACTCGGTGCTATCGGTCTAGCCACACGTGAAAAATTAGATAACTTAACATTTGTAATTAACTGTAATTTACAACGTCTAGATGGTCCTGTACGTGGCAATGGAAAAATTATTCAAGAGCTCGAATCAGTATTTGGTGGCGCGGGCTGGAATGTTATTAAAGTTGTTTGGAGCCGTGATTGGGATCCACTACTTGCACAAGATCGCGAGGGTGCTCTCGTTAAATTAATGAACGAGACTCTCGATGGCGATTTTCAAACTTTTAAAGCAGAATCTGGTGCTTACGTTCGCGAAAACTTCTTTGGTCGCGATCCACGCACAGCTGCAATGGTCGCTGACTGGAGTGATGAAAAGATTTGGAGCCTTCGTCGTGGAGGCCATGACTATCAAAAACTATTTGCTGCATATACGGCTTCAGTTCAGCACAATGGCCGCCCAACGGTAATTCTGGCCAAGACAATCAAGGGTTGGACTCTGGGATCAACATTTGAAGGTCGTAACTCAACACATCAAATGAAAAAAATGAGTCTTGAAGACATTATGCAGTTCAGAGATACGTTGCACCTGGAAATTCCAGATGAAAAACTAGACAAGTATCTACCTCCTTACTTTAGACCTGCAGAGGATTCAGAAGAAGCCAAATACTTAGCTGAACGTCGCGCAGTATTGGGCGGGTCAATTCCCCGTCGTCGTTCAATCTCTCGACCTTTGCCACAGCCCGATGACTCTGTCTATGAGTCTGTAAAACGAGGTTCTGGTGCCCAAGAAATCGCAACAACTATGGCATTTGTTCGAATGTTAAAAGATTTGGTCAAAGATCCAGGACTTGGTTCGCGAATTGTTCCGATTATTCCAGATGAGGCACGTACATTCGGAATGGATTCACTCTTCCCCACAATGAAGATTTATTCACCAAATGGTCAGCAATATAAAGCTGTAGATCGCGAGCTTATGTTGTCATATAAAGAGTCCACATCAGGAGTAATTCTGCATGAAGGAATCAACGAAGCTGGCTCGGTAGCATCCTTCACTGCAGTTGGATCTTCTTACTCAACTCATGATGAGCCAATGATTCCCATGTATATTTTTTATTCGATGTTTGGTTTCCAACGTACGGGAGATGCGTTCTGGGCAGCGGCAGATCAATTAGTTCGTGGCTTTGTCATTGGTGCAACTGCTGGACGCACAACTTTAAATGGTGAGGGTTTGCAGCATGAAGATGGACATTCACATCTTTTAGCTTCAACTAACCCTGCTGTTGTTTCATATGACCCTGCCTATGCTTTCGAACTCGGACACATTGTCAAAGATGGTCTTCGCCGAATGTATGGCGAAAATAGCGAGAATGTTTATTACTACATAACCGTCTACAACGAGCCATATGTTCATCCAGCTGAGCCAGATAACTTAGACGTTGCCGGTCTACTCAAAGGAATTTATCTGTACTCTGCTGGAGGTAATCAGCGCAAGAAGTCTGCACAAATTTTGGCGTCGGGAGTTGGCGTTAATTGGGCATTAAAAGCGCAAAAACTTCTTCGCGAAGACTGGGGGATTGAAGCATCAGTTTGGTCAGTTACTTCATGGAACGAGCTTCGTCGTGACGGTGTTGAAACTGATCGCCATAATCTTCTCAATCCAACAAATAGACGACGGGCGTATATCTCTGAAAAGCTGGAGGGTCAGTCAGGCCCAGTAATTGCTGTAAGTGATTACATGAAAGCCGTACAAGATCAGATTGCGCCATGGATATCTGCTCCATTTATGTCACTTGGAACCGATGGTTTTGGACTCTCTGATACTCGTGGTGCACTTCGCCGACACTTCAAAGTCGATGCAGAGTCCATCGCGGTAGCAACGTTGCAAGAGTTAGAAAAACTAGGTCAAATAAAGCCATCCGTTGTGAAAGCTGCGATGGAGAAGTATCGTATTGATGATATTTCTGCTGCCGACGCAGGCAATACGGAAGGCTCCGGTTGATTTCAAGAATTGCAATCAGTGACATCTCCCCCGCAGTTTTCTTCGGGGGAGAGTTTCTTCCCGTCAAAGCAATTCCAGGAGAACGCATTACTATAAGTGCAACGATAGTAATTGAGGGCCATGAAAAACTAACTGCCGAAGTCGTTTTACATGGTGTTGGTGGAAAAGTAATCTCTCGCAGCCAGATGTTAGAAAACTGGCCAGGGTCAAATCGTTTTGAAGGCGAAGTTTTAGTACCTTCTGAAGGTGACTACTTTTTTATTGTAGAAGCTGATAGCACTTCGCAGTATCGAACTGTCATGGGTTCGAGTGAAAAATACCCAATCTATGCTGATCGAGAACGCGCCCTTGTTGGATCGTGGTACGAATTTTTTCCTCGCAGTGAAGGTGCAGTTAAAAATCCTGATGGAACAATTACGAGTGGAACATTCAAGACCGCTCTGAAACGAATTCCAGCAATTGCAGATATGGGTTTTAACGTCTTGTACTTACCACCAATTCATCCCATCGGAGTTTCGCACCGAAAAGGAGCAAACAACTCTTTGACAACGGCTCCTGGAGACCCAGGTGTTCCGTGGGCGATAGGCGAGACTGCCGGGGGTCACGATGCAATTAATCCCGAGCTTGGAACAATGGAAGATTTTAAAAACTTCGTTGCGGTGGCAAAGAAAAATGGAATTGAAGTCGCCTTAGATCTTGCCTTGCAGACTTCTCCAGATCACCCTTGGGTGCAGTCCCATCCTGAATGGTTCAACAAACGAGCCGACGGCACGATTGCATACGCTGAAAACCCTCCCAAGAAGTACCAAGATATATATCCGCTTAACTTTGATGATAACTATGAGGGTTTGCGAAATGAAGTTCTGCGCATAATTCGCTTATGGGTATCAAAGGGAGTCGAGATTTTCCGAGTAGATAACCCACACACCAAGCCCGTCCATTTTTGGCAAGACTTATTAGCAATAGTTCGCGCTGAAAGCCCTCATGTAATTTTCTTGGCGGAGGCTTTCACTGCTCCGGCCATGATGCATGCTCTTGGAAAAGCTGGATTCCATCAGTCATATACTTACTTCACATGGCGCAGTAGTAAAGCTGAACTCACCGACTATGGACGCGAACTTTCGACACATACAAGTGCATTTTTTAGACCAAACCTTTGGGTCAATACTCCTGATATCAATCCGTTTCATCTCCATGGTGGCAATCCTGCAATCTTTGCACTGCGTGCCGTCTTGGCCGCAACACTTTCTCCATCATGGGGAATGTATGCAGGCTATGAACTATACGAGCATCTACCTTTAAAGCCGGATGGGGAAGAGTATTTAGACTCAGAAAAATATCAATTTAAGATTCGTGATTGGGATGGCGCAGCTAAGAAGGGTTTGACTCTAGCGCCATTTATTAAAAAATTAAATGAGATACGTGCAGCTAATTCTGCACTGCTCAGGCTTCGCAATTTGGTTTTTCATTACACTGAATCTGAAGCAATTATTGCTTATTCAAAACGTGATGGTGATAATTTAATTTTAGTTGTTGTTAATCTCGATCCAAATTATGCACAAGGAACCATTATTCACTGGGATACAAAAGCTCTTGGAATTGATGGCACAAGTTTCATCGTAAAAGACTTGCTCGATGGATCTACTTTCAATTGGTCGCCAGATACATATGTCTCACTTGATCCAACACGGCCAGTTGGCAAAGTTGCCCATATCTGCCAAGTAAAAATTTAACAATGGCGAGTTTCTTAAATCCACACTCAACATTGGGAGAGCTTGATTTACATTTAATCTCACAAGGACGCCATGAACAGTTGTGGAATGCGCTGGGGGCACATGTGTGCCGAGACGAATCCGGCACGCTACTGGGCACCACTTTTGCCGTCTGGGCACCAAATGCCCGCGCTGTCTCTCTGATTGGTGACCACAATTTTTGGGATAAAAGTACGAATCCCATGCTTCGAATTGGTGCATACGGAATCTGGGAGATTTTCATTTCAGATATTGGTGCTGGGACAAAATATAAGTTCGCAGTCTGCGGAATCGATGGGCGTTGGGTGGATCATGCTGACCCATTGGCACGCGCTACCCAAGTACCACCGCTCACTGCATCTATTGTTGATGAGTCAACTTATGAATGGAAAGACGCCGCATGGATTAAGAGCCGTGAGAGTTTTCAATCATGGCGTGAACCAGTAAGCACATATGAAGTTCACTTGAGCTCATGGAAATTAGGATTAACATATCTGCAACTTGCAGTTGAACTTGTCGACTATGTAACTACGCATGGATTTACTCATGTCGAGTTCCTTCCAGTCACTGAGCACCCATATGGTCCTTCGTGGGGTTACCAAGTGACCTCATTCTTTGCTCCCACATCCCGTTTTGGCTCTCCCGACGAGTTTAGATTTTTAGTTGACTCACTGCACAACGCGGGAATCGGTGTGATCCTTGATTGGGTGCCTGCTCACTTTCCTAAAGATGAATGGGCCTTAGCAAAATTTGATGGGACTGCACTATATGAGCATGCAGATCCAAGATTAGGTGAGCATCCTGACTGGGGAACTTTAATTTTTAACTTTGGACGAAATGAAGTTCGAAATTTTCTGGTCGCAAGCGCTTTGTATTGGCTCACTGAGTTTCATATTGATGGGCTCCGTGTCGATGCTGTTGCATCGATGCTCTACCTGGATTACTCGCGTGAAGAAGGCCAATGGCTTCCAAATAAAAATGGAGGACGTGAGAATTTAGAGGCGGTCCAGTTGTTGCAAGAAGCGACTTCTACTGCTTACAAAATTCATCCAGGAATAATGATGATTGCAGAAGAGTCAACTGCGTGGTCTGGAGTAACTCGAGACACAAATTCAGGTGGACTTGGTTTTGGATTTAAATGGAACATGGGTTGGATGCACGACACTTTGCAGTATCTAGCGCAAGACCCAATTAATCGGATTTATCACCATGATGAGATTACTTTTTCAATCCTTTATGCATGGAGTGAGAACTTTATGCTTCCTCTTTCCCACGATGAAGTCGTACATGGAAAGGGTCAGCTCGTCAATAAATTTCCGGGTGATCGTTGGCAAAAATTAGCAACTTTACGTGCGCTATATGGATATATGTGGGGACATCCGGGTAAGAAACTTTTGTTTATGGGTAGTGAATTCGCACAAAATGATGAGTGGAGTGAGAGCGCTGGACTTCAGTGGTATCTGACAGAGTTTGCAGAGCATCAAGGAATTCAAAAAACTATCGCTGCACTAAATGCTCACTATGTAGCAACACCTGCCCTTTGGCAGAAAGACACGTCACCCGAGGGCTTCACGTGGCTGGTTGGTAATGATGGAGCGGCCAATGTTCTCGCTTTTGTTCGCTGGGATGATGCTGGAAATTCGCTGGTATGCGTCACAAATTTTTCCCCAGTGCCACATGAGCGCTACCAACTTCCATTTCCGACAACCGGCAAATGGCAAGAAATTCTCAATACGGACGATTTAGCTTTTGGTGGTAGTGGAGTATCGAACTCTGAAATAATTTTGAACGATGGGGGCCACTTAATCGCTCAAATTGCGATTCCACCACTTGCAACAATCTGGTTTAAGCGCGCTTAAAGATCTTTAAGAAAAAAGGCACCATTAGAAGTAATAACGCTGGAGTCAGCAAAGCGATTGAAAGAGAAAAAGCTTGCGCTGTCCAAGCGATAATTAAGCGCATAAAGAAAACAGCGATGATGTTAACCACACCAATCTGTCCAATGACAACACTTGAAGGGGAGCTAGAGCGTGCATTTGCGGCAGTCATAACACTAGGAGCTAGAAATGATGAACCTAAGCCAGCAATAGCAAAACAAATACTCAACACTGTTAAAGATAGAATTTTGTGATCAGCGCCAATAAAGAGCGTTGCCATAATTCCAATAAAGAAAGATAATCCAGACGTCAAAGATGCAACCTTAACTAAATTCTCCATAGAGAATTTAGTGAATAGGCGATGAGCTGTTAGTCGCCCTATAATAATTGTAAAAGTGAATAAAATATAAGGCAGCGTATGTAGTCCACTCTTAATGCCGATATCCTCTTTAACAAAAATAGCTGCCCAGTCACCAACACAGATCTCCAAAAAAAGCGCACAGAAAAGTGCCCCCGACACCATTCGATCGATTTGAAAATCTTTAAAAATATCGCGAATACTATAAGCGGTATTCGCATCTTGATTTGGCTGGACTAGATTTGTACCAATAGCAGAAATAAGAAATAGCAAGACAAGCAGCATTACTAACGACAATATTATTATATGCGTGGCTAGTGAAATCCGATCAACAAACAGCCCAGAGACAATTGCGGTAGCAAGAGCACCACTGCTCCAGACTCCGCTCAATAGCGTTACGACATGTCGCTTTGTTCGATCTTGATAACTAAAGCCTTGGGCATTAATCGAAATGTGAAAGGCTGATATTCCTGCCGCCTGAATAATGTTGCTTATTACAAAAATGACTGGTGAGTGCGTACTGGCCAATAAAATAAGGCTTGCAACTAAAGAGAATGCGGCAATTCGCATCACTAACTGTGCGCCATAATTGTGTACAAGTTGACCAACGATTAGTAGAGCGATCAATGAGCCAACAACCGATGTACTAATCAGAGACCCAAACTCTCCATTTGTTAAGCCTAAATTTGCTTTAACTTCTGGAAATCTGGGCAGCCATGACATTATTAAAAAGCCAAAGAAGAAAAATAAGCCTTTTAAATAGCGAAGTTCTTTTTCTACAGTGAGAATAGTCATTAAAATAACGCGTTCGCAAGCACGCTTCTAGCCGCGGCAAGTCGTGGATCCGAGGGATCTACAAGAGTAAAAAGTATGAGCAAATGATCTCTCGCTTTAGTCCGATCTGCTCCTGCCGTTGCTTTCACTAAGTTGAGTAAGCGATTAAAAGCTGCGTCGACTCCCCCATGTGCAATCTCCATATCTGCTGCAGTCAACTGTATGGCGATATCACCAGGATTCTCTGTGGCCTGTTGAATAACACTTGTAATTTCTAAACCATTGGTACGAATAAGTAGCTGTGTCTGAGCTAATCCCAATTTTGCAAAACTATCGCTGGGTTTGCGAGATAGTAACTTCTTATATGCAGTTTCAGCTGTTTTAAAATCTCCAGCTTCGAGTGCTGCAATTGCCTCTTCCTCTTCGGGTTCAATTGCTTCAACGGGAGGTGCGCCGATTCCTTGCTCGGCAGCAAGAGCGATTACTTTATCTAGCACTAAACGTATCTGTGCCTCAGGATACGATTGCTCAAAGAGTGGCACCATCTGCTCGCCTATAATTGCAACGGCATACGGAATCGACTTAGTCTGAAATGCCTGCGCAACTTGTGGCTCGGCATCAATATCTAGCCGACCAAGAACCCAACTTCCTTGATATGAAATCTCAAGAACACTTAAGACTTTTACCATCTCGATTGATTCGGCAGATCTAGCAGACCAAGCGATAACTATTACAGGCGTGGTGCGTGAAAGCGGCAAAAATTGAACCGATAAGTTAGTCGCTGTTACTTCTAACCCAGGTAGTGGAGCGGCTTGTGCAACTTTGGGCTTTCCCAGTGAACTCAAATCAAATGCCTGGGCAAAGTTGGGGGGCGTACTCATGGCTAAATCCTACTGCGCTCTGACTTCAACCCCTGAATCGCGCCTATAGGGCAGAATGGATTCAACATAGTTATCGGTTGCATACTCAAGTCCAACGTCAACTCCCTTAGCTTCACTTAAATACCAGCGATTTTCAAGGATTTCATGGAACATCTGAGCATGCTCAACGCGTCCCCTCAAAGATTCGGGGACACGATTAATGACAGGTTCGAATACCTCCAAAAACCAAGTCTTTGCCATCTCAGTAATTGATGCACCTGTTTTTTCTTCACGTGCGCGATAGCGATCAAAAGATGCAAGTAAGCGTTTTGCCTGCAACTCTTCTGTTTCTAATCCCATGAGTTCATGCAAACGTGCAGTGTGGTAGCCAGCGGCAACTAACTTTGGTTGAAAAGAAAGCATCTGGGTATCACCATCAATGGTGATTGCGACTTCTTCAACAGCAAAACCTAAATCATGAAGTGTGCGCATGGCACCTTCAACTGCGTGTCGATCTTTTGGATCTAAGAGCTGACGCTCTTTGAGTGCAGTCCAAATCCTGCGGTATCGACGAATGACCGCTTCTGCTGCACGAACGGGATCCATGCCTGGATATAAAACTCCGGAAAGTGAAAGATCCTCTAACTCTGCAGCAACATTAAACATAGCAATCTCTAAATCGTGTTCACGCTGTCCGTCACTTAAAGTTTTTTGAAACTCGCCCGTTTCAGCATCGACTAAATACGCTGCAAAACCTTCGGCGTCGCGGCGAAACAAAGTGTTAGAAAGTGAGCAGTCACCCCACCAGAAACCAAGAAGATGTAGACGGACAATTAATAGTGCGAGCGCACTTGCCATTGTTGTGATGTCATGGCCAGTAACTGATCCAGATAATAAAATCCGATAAGGCAATGAATATGGCAAAAATCGAGTCACAATCGCACAAGGAAGCTCTTCACCATTTATGTCGGTTCGGCCCTCAACAACGGCCACCTGTTCAACACATGGGGCATTCAAGTGACTTAACTCGCGAAGGATTTTATATTCACGGTTAGCAAACTCGCTCACCGTCTCTTTCACTGCATAAACCTGTGAATCCTCGGCATCAGTTGCACGAACAAGGCGGACCACGTGGCGTGAAATACCTCGTTTTTCGGCCAAAGCTGGATCCTCTGGCCACTCTTCCAACGGCAGGTGCCACGGCAGGCCAGTGACAGATGCGATTTCTTCGCCTAAACCGGTAATTCGAAGCGCCATGGTTCCTATTCTTGCCTATGAATATGTCGAACAGGTGAACTTGTAGCACCATTGCCACTACTAGGCACTTTACAATAGGGATATGGCCATTGCAGCACGGATTAAGAAAGTTACCAAAAGAACAGGGAAAGCACCAGTTCTGCCTGCAGATTACGGTGTATTAGGTGCACCAATTAACAGAGCACATCCTTACTACTTTGGTTTTATTGCAACGTTAGGTGCACTTACTGCCATCATCTTGATGCGTGCGCTGGCAAGTGTTAGCCAGATTTTTGTCTTGATTCTTATTGCACTATTTCTAGCAACAGGTCTTAATCCAGCAGTCGAAGCACTTAAGCGAAAGAATTTATCTCGGGCAACTGCAGTTGCAGTTATTTTCACTTCAGTCATTGCCTTTGTAATTTTTTTCGCCCTTGTCGTAGCACCACCCGTGGTGTCGCAAGGAACGCAACTTATTAACAAAGCTCCACAGTTGCTCAATGATTTAACTAATAATGCAGCAATTAATAAACTTAATAATGAGTATGGAATTATTGATACTCTGCAAACAAAACTCAAATCAGTGACGTCTAATGGCACATTACTAATTTCAACATTTGGTGGCGTGCTAGGTGTTGGAAAATCAATTCTTTCTGGATTCTTTTCTTTTCTAACCGTATTAGTTTTGACTCTCTATTTCATCACCTCGCTGCCCCAAGCCGTTAACTTAGGACTTTCACTTGTACCCGCAAGTCGTCGAAATCGTGTTGAGATTTTAACAAATGCCATTATTGGACGAGTTGGCTCTTTTGTAGGCAGTCAAATAATCATCGCCTTAATGGCCTCAATCTTTGTGTTAATTCTTTCGTTAGTCCTTGGGCTACCTTCTCCAATAGCTATAGCAATGATAATTCTTGTGTGCGGCTTAATCCCTCTTGTAGGACACTTCATTGGTTGTTCAATTGTGACGGTCATTGCACTCACTCAATCCGTACTTATTGGATTAATTGCATTTATTAGTTACGTCGTTTATGTTCAAGTAGAAAACTACATTGTAACTCCACGCATATTTAAAAAGACTATGTCGGTCCCAGGGGCAGTTACTATCATCGCAGCGCTCATAGGCTCATCCCTGCTGGGATTAATTGGTGGCTTACTAGCAGTCCCAGTTGCCGCCGCAGTAATTTTAATTTTGGATGAGGTAGTAATCCCACGAGCCGAAGCTTCATAAAACTGCTGAGGATTTTTAAAACTCGAGTGGGAGATCTTGTGCGTCACTTGTCACAATTGAATTTATCTGAGATAAAACTTTATGCACAAATGGTTCACCCAGCCACAAGTGCTTAGCTCCATCAGTAGCAACAATTTTAATTGAGGGAACTATGGAAAAACGTTCCCGAGCTTGTTCTGGTCTTAGATAATCATCAAATTCAGGAACTAGAGCAGTGATTGGGCGTGGATCATTATTCCAATACAGTAAATCAGTGTCTTTGGTGGTTCGAAGCGGTGGACTTAACAGAATTAATCCCTTGTGACGGGAATCTTTTGCATGTCGCAACGCTAAGTCTGTGCCGCATGACCAGCCAACGACCCAGAGATTTGTTAAGTGAAGCGTTTCAAAACAAAAGTTAAGCATCGCTTCGACATCTAGTCTCTCTGCGCCACCGTTATCAAATACCCCCGTGCTTTGCCCTACTTCACTACTTGTGCCTCGGGAATTGAAACGTACCACTGTAATACCAGCCATCGAAGGTAATCTATTTGCTGCTTTCTTGAATACATGACTATCCATCATTCCACCAGCTGTTGGCAATGGATGCAAGCAAAGTATTGCCCCACGGCTTACTCCGAGTGGTGCTGAGACTTCTCCTATGAGATCTATTCCATCACTAGTAATGACGTGAAAAAGGCTGCGATTTGCGGGCAAGACTGTACTGGGTCTAATAATCTCGGCCATACTTCAAATTGTATCTTTCCACCACTACGCTTCCAACCATGGCTACTAAGCGCAGACCTTCATTTAATTCGCATAATCCAGTTAATGATGAGGTTGTTGGAACATATCCGATTATCAGTAAAGGCGAAGTTACAGGCACTGTTGCACTTGCCCGCGCAGCAAGTGCGCAGTGGCAAGAACTTGGTTTCAATGGACGCAAGAGAGTACTTGTTGCTTGGAGTTCGCTCATTATCAATCGCATTGATGCCATTGCTGGCTTAGTTTCACTTGAAACCGGAAAACCAATGAGTGATGCACGTCTTGAAATCAGTATGGCGGTAAGTCATATTGGCTGGGCTGCCCGTCATGCCGAATCGATTATGCGTACCTCTTACCGCCGTCCCGGATTATTGATGGCAAATATGGCAGCAACAGTTGAAAGATCTCCTATTGGAGTTGTTGGAGTCATTGGGCCGTGGAACTATCCAGTGTTTACTCCTGTGGGTTCAATTGCTTACGCCTTAGCTGCAGGAAACACTGTTGTTTTTAAGCCAAGTGAATACACACCTGGAGTTGGGATGTGGCTTGCGGAAAGTTTTAATGAAATTGCACCTTTCACCGACATCTTCACAACAATTACCGGTTTGGGTGAAACTGGTGGAGCATTGTGTATAAGTGATATCGATAAACTCTCATTTACTGGGTCTACTCGTACCGCAAAGTTAGTCGCAGCACAATGTGCGAGCGTTATGACGCCGGTCGTGCTTGAGTGTGGCGGTAAAGATCCCGTCATTGTTGCCGCTGATGCTGATATTAAACGTGCAGTGGATGCAACGATGTGGTCGGCTCTGGCGAATGCCGGACAATCATGTATTGGTGCAGAGCGAGTATATGTCGATGAAAAAGTAGCCGATGAATTTATTGCCAGAGCAATTGAGCTAGCTGCCACTATTCATGCAGGTGCACCAGGTGAAGGAAATTATGGCCCAGCAACAATGCCTTCACAGATTAAAGTAATTCAATCCCACATTAAGGCCGCAATCGCAGATGGAGGTACTTGCGTATACGGTGGTCCTCAATCGGTCAAAGCTCCATTCGTGCAACCAGTTGTGTTGGTGGATGTTCCTGAAAACTCAACTGCGGTACGAGAAGAGACTTTTGGCCCAATAATTATTATCAATCGAGTTGATTCTATGAAACAGGCAATTGAGCTCTCAAATACATCTAGATATGGACTTGGTGCAAATGTGTGGTCCAGAAGAAAAGGTAAACAAATTGCTTCACAGCTAACGTGCGGAATGGTTGCAATCAATTCAACTTTTGCTTTTGCGGCTGTTGCTTCGGTCCCGTTTGGCGGCGTTAAAGATAGTGGTTCGGGGCGAGTACATGGTCCAGAGGGACTTTTGGAATATACATATGCGCGAACCATCGTTCGGACGAGATTTTACTTGCCACTTAAATTTCTCAGCTTCAAACGTCGAGCTCAAGATGACAAGCTGGTTATTGCTTTAACAAGAATTCTTAAAGGAAGATTAGGCTAAGCAACTTAAATCCTTAATAACGTGGGGCATTGCGGGTACGTTCGGTATTAGGTCGTCGCCTATCTTTTTTTGACCAACAGGCAGTGTGCCAATGTCTACGACTTTCTTCGTCATCTTCTAACCATGCAACTATGTGTGGTGTTGCCATTGGAATCATTTGGTCGCAACCAGGACAACGGTATGGTTTTGTTGAAGCCGAACCAGTTAACTTTCGAACTGTATATAAGCCGTCATCATGCTCTTCAAAACTTTGATTGGAAGGAGAAATCTCACGATCCTCAGTTTTTGGCCGCTTATTCTTTGGGTAATTTCTACGCGGGCTCATGGCGTTATTTTCTCACAGTAGTTAGCAGTAGTATCGCCGTATGAGCGCGATTGAGGTCACTGGGCTGCGCAAGAGTTATGGTCAAGTTCATGCGGTCCAAGGCATTGATTTGACGATCGCAACAGGCGAGATATTTGCTCTGCTTGGCCCAAATGGCGCTGGCAAGACCACAACCGTCGAGATTCTTGAAGGTTTCCGAACTCGTGATTCCGGAAATGTTCATGTACTGGGATTCGATCCCCGTACAGAAGGCCAAGCTGCTCGAGAGTGGCGAAATCGCATAGGGATAGTTTTGCAATCCACGTCAGATTCAGGAGATTTGACCGTCATAGAAACCATCCAACATTTCAGTGGTTACTACTCAAATCCGCGCCGCGTTGAAGATGTTATTCACTCTGTTGGTTTAGAGGATAAATCCAACTCACTCATTCGCAAGCTCTCAGGTGGTCAGCGTCGCCGATTAGATGTTGCCCTCGGAATTGTTGGAAATCCCGAACTTCTCTTTCTTGATGAGCCAACAACTGGCTTTGATCCAGAAGCCCGCAGAGCTTTTTGGGCACTTATACAAAAGCTCCGGGGAGATGGCACAACAATTCTGCTAACGACGCACTATTTAGATGAAGCCGAGGCTTTAGCAGATCGCGTTGGAGTTATTAACGATGGAAAAATTATTGAGGTCTCGACGCCTTCTGAACTTGGTGGTCGCAGTACGGCGAAAGCACTTGTCACCTGGCGAGAAGGTAGCGAAATTAAATCAGAGTCTACAAATAATCCGACTGCAGTCGTTAATAAACTTTCAACTAAGTTTAATGGCGTAATTCCAGAACTCACTGTAACAAGACCTTCCTTGGAAGACATCTATCTTGAGATGATTGGGCAGACACATGAATAAAATTCCAAGTGCCCTATCACTCGGCCTACGCCGTGGTGGTTTAGAAATTCGCCAGTTTGCACGGCAAAGAGAGTCCGTCATCTTTACTCTGCTATTTCCTGTCATTTTACTTATTATCTTTGGTTCAGTATTTAAAGACACAATTGCACCTGGAGTCACTTTTTCTCAGTATTTTTTGGCTGGCATGATCGCATCTGGTCTTGTGAATACCGGATTTCAAGCATTAGCAATTACGATTCCATTAGAGCGCGACTTTGGTGCACTTAAGCGCTTACGCGGTACTCCAATGCCAGCCTCAAGTTACTTCATTGGAAAAGCAATTTTGATTATTGTGAGCATGATGCTTCAAATTATTATGCTCTTAGTCGTTGGAATTCTTTTTTTCAGTGTAAAAATGCCTACTG
>WLMW01000002.1 GCA_009700025.1 Actinomycetota bacterium | reverse complement strand
CTTAACTGAAACTCGTGGAACAGGATTACTGCACCACGTATTTGATGGTTACGAGCCTTGGTATGGCGATATCCGCACACGTGGAACAGGTTCACTTGTTTCAGACCGTATGGGAACAGTTACTTCTTATGCGCTGTATGGAACACAAGATCGCGGAACAATTTTCGTTGAACCAGGTGATGAGGTTTATGAAGGTATGGTTATTGGCGAAAACTCTCGCAGCGATGACATGGACGTTAACTGTGTCCGCGAAAAGAAACTTACTAATATGCGTGCTTCAGGTACTGATGAATCAGAGCGTTTGATTCCGCCTAAGAAGCTCAACATGGAAGGTGCACTTGAGTTCTGTCGCGAGGATGAGTGCGTTGAAGTGACGCCAGCTGTTGTTCGTATCCGTAAAGTTGTTCTTGATGGGGATGAACGTGCCCGCACAACTGCCCGCGCTAAGAAGGCTAATCAGAACGTTTAAGTTTTTACTTAATACTTCTCTTTAGCAGCACGGCGATATCGGCAACGTCGATAACACCTTTTGCAATGTCAAGAATCATTTTTTCGGCATCGTCAATTGGCATGTTTAAATCTCGGCCATTCATAAGGCAGAAGACACGGCCAGCAGACCAGGCGATTCTCTTATTTCCATCTATCAATGCATGATTACGGGCAAGAGAGTGAATAAGTGAAGCTACTTTTTCCTCAAATGTTGGATAAGCATCCTCACCATAAATCGTGGTCTGTGGCCGCATCGCAGCTGATTCAAGAAGTCCTTCATCACGTATTCGAAAGTCACTAATCAAAGATTTGCCAATTTCAATGAGGTCCTGGAGATCTAAGAAATCAATTGGCTCACTCATTGAGACAAGCGATGGAGAAGTTCAGCATCCTCATTGGCTACTCGGGCTATTGCATCGGACAGCCTTTGAGGCCGGCGAGAAATATAGGCATCAACTGCGGCAAGGGCCGCTTCTTGCATCGAAATGCCATCTTGTTCAGCAGCAGCGCGCAGGCCAGCTGTTTGTTCGGGAGTGAGTCGTAAGTTCATAGCCATGTCGAAATGGTACCAGACTGGTACCACAACTTCCTACAATCAGAGCCGCAGAGGGGTTTTGTCGGCAGAGTCAGGCAAGATAACCACCGTGAGTACAGCGAATTTTAACCTTGTGCGCGGTGCGCAGAAGACTGCGCAACTCACTCTCTCAGAGGATCAAAGCGCTGCTGTTGCTCACCGCGGCATACCGCTAGTAATTCAAGGCGGACCAGGAACGGGTAAGACGACCATTCTGATTGAAGCCGCGCTCGCACGAATCAACGAAGGGCAAAATCCAGATTCGATATTACTTCTGACATTTGGTCGCGAACGGGCATCAGAGCTTCGCGACGCGATTGCTTTGCGGACATCTAAGACAATGTACGAACCTCTGGCACGTACGTTTCACTCACTAGCTTTCTCAATCGTAAAGATGAAAGCATCACGCGAAGATCCTGAACCGATTTTGCTGAGCGGACCTGAACAAGAAAGTTACATAAAGGAACTGCTCAAAGGTGATATCGACGATGGATATCAAGAATGGCCCGAGGATTTACATGCAGCGCTTTTAACTAACGGTTTTGCCCGCGAACTTCGCGATTTAATTCTACGTGCATCAGAACGTGGCATTGGCCCAAAACAGTTAGAAGAACTCGGAAAAACTGAGGGTGAAAAATACTGGTTTGCAGCAGCCAAATTTTGGCAAAGATATATAAATTCAATGGTGATGCGTGAAATTAGTGCAGTAGATGCAAAGTTGCGAATTGATCCATCAGAGCTTGTTTCTAGAGCAACTTTGCACCTACACAACAACCCAGACATTTTGGCAAAACTGCGTATTCGATTTACCACCATAATGGTCGATGAGTTTCAAGAGAGTGATCCAGCACAACGCGCACTCCTTGCTGCATTAGCCGGCGGTGATGTAATTATTTGTGCAGATGCCGATAGTGCAGTTGGTCGATTCCGTGGCGCAGATCCAGATGGCTTATCTGCAGCGCTAGATCCCTACCGCGCCAAAGAAGTTGTCTTAACTTCGGCATATCGAAGCGCTCAAGCAGTCTTTGATGTTGGGCGTACTTATGTGCAGGGATTACGAGGCGCTCCGACTACTCGTAAACGCACCTGCGCCAATGAAAATGAGGGCGAAGTTCAGGTTCATCGCTTCAGATCAGCCGCCGAAGAGGCTGCATTTATAGCCCACCAGTTTCGCAGCGCACATTTGCGTCAAGGAATTTCCTATAGCGATATGGCAGTTATTCTACGAAGCCCGGGGTCAACTGCATCAGCACTTCGTCGAGCTTTTTCATCAGTCGGTATTCCAGTTGCTAGCGAAATGCAAGCTTTAGCAGGCAACCCTGCGATTGCTCCATTTTTATTGCTAGCCCGAGTAGCGATAAATGCACAGCCTCTTAACTTAGATACTGCCGAGCGCTTATTGATGAGTGAATTTGGAGGTGCAGATTCAATCTCACTTCGCCGAATTCGTCGAGCAATGATTAATGCGCGAATTGAGGGTGATAATCGCTCCGGTACTCAGTTACTTCTTGATGCGATAAATGACGGCGAAGTAATGATTGAAGGCGCTGAATCAGTTGTGCGTGTTCACGAACTTTTTAAAAAAGCTCGTGCAGTTGCCCGCAATAAATCTGCTCTTGCAGATGAATTACTCTGGGCAATGTGGGATAACGCGGTTGCAAGTGATGGACAGAAACTCTCTTCTGCGTGGCGCACACAATCACTTCGTCCAGGTGTCCGAGGCGCAGCGGCAGATCGTGATTTAGATGCGATGATGCAGCTATTTGAATCAGCCGCTAGATACTCTGAGCGCTTTCCTTTATCTGGGCCAGCGGCCTTTATTGCAGAGATTACAAACGCTGACATTGCGGGCGATGTGATTTCAGCAAAAGGCGTCCGCCCAGATTTTGTGGAGATACTTACTGTCCATAGTGCTAAAGGGCGTGAATGGGATCTCGTCGCTATCGCGGGTTTACAAGAGGGAACTTGGCCAAATCTCAAGCAACGATCCTCACTTTTAGGTGCTGAGCGATTAGTTGAACGTCAACGCAACCCTGATATTCCGCGTGATCAATTAGATGTAATTGCAGCTAATGGCCTGATGCAGGACGAAGCCCGCCTCTTTCATGTGGCTCTCACCCGCGCAAAACAATCGATTTTCGTAACTGCCGTTCAGCGAGATGATGAAGAGCCATCGCAGTTTTTTGAGGCAATTGAAGTAATAGTAAATAAAACCGATATCGATGAACCAGTTTTAACCGAAGTCCCACGACCTATTACTGCACCAGCGTTAGTCGCCGAACTGCGCAGTCAGTTATACGGTGAGAATGCTGAAGTTGCAGCACAGATTTTGAAAGCGATGCGTGAAAACGGAATTTATCTAGCCGATCCAGAAAACTGGGTTGGTGCGGTCTCGCTAAGTGATGATGCACCAGTTATCGATATGAATAAAGAAGTAGTCGTTTCTCCCAGCGGCGCTGAATCTTTTGTCGAATGCGGTGTTAAGTGGTTTTTACAAAATAATGGCGGAAGCGATGGTGATAGCACTGCACAAGTTTTGGGTTCAGCGATTCACGCATTTGCGGCCACTATGGTTCAAGAGCCAGGCACAACTAAAGATGATTTGATTGCAAACCTGCGCAACTCTTGGAAACTCATCGACCCAGAATCTGGGTGGGTGAGCGCTTCACATTTAGAGAGTGCAGTAACTATGCTTGAAAAATTTGTTGAATATCACACAAAGACAACCCGCACAGTTGTAGATGCCGAGATTCGCTTCGATGTCACACTTGGCCGTGCACGTATAAAAGGAAGCGTTGACCGGCTTGAAGTTGAAGCAGATGGGCGTCTTTTTATTGTTGATTTTAAAACTGGAAGCTCTGCAATTAGCGTTAAAGATGCTAAAGAAAATCTACAGCTAATGAGCTATCAACTTGGTATCGCCGAAGGGGGATTTACCCAAGGATCAGTGAGTGCCGGTGCTGAACTTGTTTACTTAGGCACCGATGCGGCAAGTGCGACAACTCGCTCTCAACATTCAATCGATGTCGATGCAACAAAAGCACAACTCAATGAGATTGCCGATGGAATGGGTGCGGAGACCTTCTTTGCGACCATTAATAAGCGCTGTAAAGGCTGTCCAGTGCGTAAATCCTGCCCCGTCCAGAGCGATGGAAGGACGGTGATTTCATGAGCCTAGAAGCCAAGTACTCACCTGAAGAGATTATTGCGAAATTGCAAGCGCATCCAAAGTTTGGCTCAACAATTAAGCCAGTAACTTCTTATCAGTCAGAAATCATAAGTAGCAATCTTGAATCCTCTGTCGTCATTGCGGGTGCGGGATCTGGCAAGACTGAAACGATGAGTAATCGAGTTTTATTCTTGGTCGCAAATGGTTTTGTGACACCAGACCAGATTCTTGGCTTAACTTTTACACGTAAGGCTGCCGGCGAACTATCCGTCCGAATACGTAAGCGATTGCGCCAGCTGGCCTCACTTCCTGAGTTCAATCACATTACCTCAACATCGACTTCAGTTACTACCTACCATTCTTATGCGGGAAAATTACTCAGTGAGCATGCCATCAGATATGGAATTGATGCTGACGCCGAGCCGTTAGGTGAAGCTGCGATTTGGCAGATTGCATCCGATGTTGTGCGCAATTGGTCAGATGAAAACTATCGAAATGATAGTGCGGTAAGCACTGTAATTAAAGATTTGCTGGGATTGTCAAAGTTAATGCAAGAGCATCAGGTCAAAGCAGCAGACATCGAAGCAATAGGTCTTGAAATTGTTCAAGCCATGGTGCCACTTGCCGGTGCACGAAATAAAGAAGTCCGTGATGTTGAGCGAACAATGCTGCAAAGAAACTCGCTTCTGCCAATGGTCGAAGTCTTTTTGCAACGACGTAAAGCTACCGGAGAGTTCTCCTTCGATGATCAGATGTCTCTTGCCGCTGATATCGCTGAAAACTTTGCTGATGTTGGAGTCTTAGAGCGTGGAAAATACAAGATTGTGCTACTTGATGAATACCAAGACACATCTCAATCCCAAGTTCGTATGCTTTCGGCGTTATATGGCAATTTAATAAGTGAAACAGGCCATCCAGTGATGGCAGTTGGCGACCCATCGCAAGCCATTTACACCTGGCGCGGGGCTTCGGCCGGCACTATGGCTTCATTTTCACAGTATTTTCCAAAAACAAATGCTCAAGTGGGCAGCACACAGTTCACTTTGCCGACGACATTTAGAAATGATGCAATGATTTTGGCGGCTGCTAACCGCATTAGTGACGAAATAAAATTAGCCGGCGGACAACAAGTCGTGCAGCTGGAAGCTCGCCCAGATGCAGGTAAAGGTGAAATAGCCTATGGAGTCTTTGAAACTATCGATGCCGAAGCATCTGCTGTCGCCGAATACATCTATGAGAATTGGAGCGCAACCTCGGGAAAGACTGCAGCAGTATTGGTTCGCAAGCGTTCTCAGATTACTGCAATAGAAAATGCGCTACGTGAAATTGGACTTCCAGTTGAAGTGATTGGTATCGGTGGATTAATTCACGTACCAGAAGTTGCCGATGTAGTGTCAATACTAAAAGTTATTACAAATCCCGATGCGGGTTCATCCCTCATGCGACATCTAACTGGACCACGAATAAATTTGGGTCCGCGCGATATAGCTGCATTAGGTGCCTTCAGTCGTGAACGAGCTCGAGAATCACATTCAGATTCAAAGAACTTAATTAAAAAAATCGCTGCCGGTAATCCAGAACAGCTTGAGGCAGATGATCAATTCACCGGTTCAATTATCGATGCTCTTGATGAAATCCACCAAGCTAAAAAGAGTGGATTTAGTGATATTGGATATCAGCGACTTGTGCGCTTTGCCAGTGATTTACGTCGATTGCGTTCACGTGCGGGTGGTGCAATCAGCGATCTCATCAGCGAGATTGAAAACTACTTAACGCTTGAGAGTGAAATAACTCTGCGCGATGGCTCTCAAACTGGCCGCCGTCATTTAGATCGCTTTTTAGATGAGGCGGCAAAGTTCGAGCGCAGTGGCGGGACAATCACCGCTTTCCTCGACTGGCTGGATGTGGCAGCTGATGCTGAGGGTGGATTAAAGGCCGGGGCGCCTGAAATACGTAGTGATGTGGTGCAAATTTTGACGGTCCACATGGCTAAAGGGGCCGAATGGGACGTTGTCGCAGTGCCAGGTTTAGCCGAGGGAACTTTCCCTGGAAATAAAACTGGTGATCAAGATAATTGGTTGAAAAACGAAAAGCATGTTCCATTTCCACTCAGGGGAGATGCAGCAGAGCTTCCGAAGTTTTCACTCCACGGGGTCGAAAAAAATAGTGAAGCAGCTAATGTGATTAAGGAGTTTGCTAAAAACTGTGCGAGTAACATCAAAATGCGGGAGGAAATGCGTCTGGCATATGTTGCAGTTACTCGAGCAAAGTCACATTTGATTTGTACCACTTCGCGCTGGAGAGATGGCGCTAAGGCAGTTGAACCAAGTGATATTTTCTATTTGATTGCTGGAACTGCCAGTGAACTTGGTGGAAGAATGCTCTCTGATGTGCCTGCGCCAGAAGACGGTGCTGAAAATCCAATACTTGAAAATCCCATGTCAGCCATCTGGCCCTTTGATCCACTGGGTGGTAAGCGTTCTTCATTTAATTCTGCCATTAAACTCGTCAATGACAGTGACCCACATTCACTTTCACCTGATGAGAATTTTGAAATAGCATCATGGATTTATGATGCCAAAGCACTCATTACCGAGCAGCGGCAGCGTGCTCATGGCGCAATAGAAGTTGCTCTACCTTCACGGCTTTCAACTTCAACTCTTGTGGCATTGCATGAGAATCCACAAGAACTTGCCCTCAATATTCGCCGACCTATGCCACGGGGACAAGATCAATTCTCTCGCCGAGGAACGGCATTTCACTTATGGGTTGAACGTCAGTTCACTGATGCCGCAACATTATTTGGCGACGAGTACCTCGATTATCTAGATCCGCTCGAGGAAGATTCAAAGCTAGAAGAGTTGAAAAAAGCCTGGTTATCAAGTGAATTCGCCACTCGGACGCCAGTACGGGTTGAAGTTCCCTTTGAAACGACGATTGCTGGGGTATTGATTCGTGGTCGAATCGATGCAATCTATGCAACTGACAATGGTTTTGAGGTTATCGATTGGAAAACTGGATCAAAGAAACTTGGTCAGTCCGCAGCAGTGCAGTTAGCGATGTATCGACTTGCTTGGGCCAAACTGTCGAATACTGAAGTCTCAAAAGTAAGTGCAGCATTTCACTATGTACCCACTAGTGTTACAGATAGGCCTGCAGATTTACTCGATGAGCAAGCACTTATCGCTTTGATTTCACAAATCGAAATGAAAAGTGCATGAACTTTAAAATATTTGTTTTAGTCCTCTCGATGGTTAGTTGGGGATTTTCAAACCCACTTGCAGATTTGGCAATCACAAAGATTCCTTCAGTTTTGTTTGCTCTGATTGTCTGTGGTATTGGCTTTCTGTTTCTTGTGGTTGTTGCAACCATAAGACGGCGAATTCCTGTGATTCCATGGAAGTTAGTGATACCACTTGGCATCATGCAACCTGGATTAGCTTGGTACTTCGCAAGCCTTGGTTACACACATGAAAATGCGAGCACGGGCGTATTGATTTTAACGAGCGAAACTCTTTTCACGGTTTTGATTGGGGTCTTTTGGCTTCGGGATAGATTGACGACAAAGCAGTGGCTCTATTTTCTTGTCGGAATTCTTGGAGTAATTATTGCGAGCTCTGCAAGTCGCCATGTCGAAACTTCTTCAACTACAATCTATTTTTTAGTTTCTGCACTCTCATTTGGTGTGTACGCAAACGTGATGAGAAAGTATGTATCGGGATACTCATCGGTCGATTTGGTACTAGGGCAAACTTTTGTATCAACAATGCTTTTTGGAGCTCTCTATCTTGCTGGTGGTGCAGTTCATCCTCAGGGAATCAGCTCAAACATATGGATTTCGGCGGTTTTATGTGGAGTTTTCGGCGTTGGTTTGCCTTTTGTCGCATTCAATTTCGCGGTCCAAGGTGTGCCCGGAAAGATTATTGGACCGTCACTGAACATCATTCCAATAGCTGGAGTGATAACGAGTCTTATATTAGGCCGCGGGGCACCGACAATTACACAGATTTTTGGCAGTCTACTAGTCATTGCTTCAGTAAGTTTAATTTCAGAGAAAGCAGTAGATCCAAAAACCTAAGTTTAAGCAACTTCAATTTGAATTGGTAAGTGATCGCTCATACCTGCGTGCGGATAAACCATATGACTCACATCTGTCGAATTTAGTTTCTGAGATAGAAAGTAATCAATCTGAACTTTAGGGCTCCAACTGGGGAAACTTTTTTGCTTTATCAATGAGTGCCAATTAAAACCACTTACTAATTTAACAAATGGTATATTCAAATCACCCATAATAATTATCTTTGTTTTATCATTTACGCCTAAAGTATTTGCCCAACGTTTTATTTTATTTAGTTGAGCAAAATTAAAAAAAGGAACAAATGACAAATGAGTGTTAATAATCAACCAGCCGTTATCTAGAATCGCACCAAGGGCACTGCGTGGGTGGTCGCGTACATAGAATCGTTTTAACTTGCCATCAACTGGAAATGCCATTAATACGCCAACCGGGGAGCCCTTTAAATCTAATCTATGCCACGATATAACTGGAATCTTTGAAACAATTCCAATTCCATAACCAGGAATTGCAACTTCGCTAGAATCGGTAATAATTTTTTCATCGTTTTTATTTGGATTTCGCCAATCATCATCGGGTGAACCCATGAGTGATGGCGCAAATGCCCAGTTTCTGGCCTGCATTATTGAGGCGACATTACCGACTTGATTATGATTTCCAGAACGGGCAAGAAAATAGTCGACCTCTTGGAGACCGATAATGTCACTGCGCAAATGTTCAATTTCAGCGGCTAGCAATGCCGCACTGTCGGCATCTTTACTTGGTGGCATGGCTTCTCCATGGAGCAGATTCCATGAGGTGAGGCGCATAGGGTGATGCTAGTAGTCTGACTCCTCCATGAGCGCCCGAAACCAATCACTCTCACCCATCGATCGTGCCAGTCATCTGCGCACAGATGCGGTTGGACTTGATCTGCTCTGGCAATCTGCGCATATTTTGCCAATCATCCAGAGCCATATTGGTGTTCAAGATGGTGTGCTCCGTTATTTAACTGCAGAAAATGTTGAATTTTTATCCGCTTCCTTCGAAAGCGGTGAGCGATACTTTTTAGGGTTAGCTCGTGATGGTGGCCAACCATACTTTGCTTGGCGTACATCGTGGATTGATGAGCCAACTGATGAGGCTATTAAGTTCGAAGGTTTTAGAACTCTCCGTGAAATCGGTGGAGATTTATCCGAGTTGGATTTAGCACTTGCTATGCACGCGGTTGGATTAAGTAATTGGCATGCATCACATCCACGGTGTGCAAAATGTGGAGCCGAAACCGTGAGCGATCTTGGTGGAAGTGTGAGAGCTTGTACCGCTGATTCATCTCAGCACCATCCACGAACGGACCCTGCTGTAATTGTCTTAGTTAAAGATAGTACAGATCGAATTTTGCTCGGGCATCAACCGATTTGGCCAGAAAAACGCTTCTCAACTTTTGCCGGATTTGTTGAACCAGGAGAGTCGTTTGAAGAGTGCGTATCACGAGAAGTTTTTGAAGAAGCCGGCGTCTACTGCAACGATATTAAATATTTAGGCTCACAAGCGTGGCCTTTTCCTGCCTCAATCATGATTGCTTTTGAAGCTGTGACCGATTACCCAGAAACGGCAAAACCTGATGGGGTAGAAATAACTGAGGTAATTTGGTTGAGCCGTGAAGAGTTAAAGAACTCTGTCGCATCTGGTGAAATACTTTTGCCTCCCACAATTTCAGTTGCTCGCAAAATGATTACAGGTTGGTACACCGCAAAATCTGGGTATATGGCGGCAGATCTCATCGGTGGAGAATCGTGGCGTCCGTGAGCAATGATCTACGTGCCGAAGAGATTCTCGAAGCGCTAGATAACGAACAACGTGCAGTTGCCTTAGCTACGCGTGGACCAGTCTGTGTTATCGCTGGTGCGGGTACTGGCAAAACTCGCGCAATAACCCATCGCATTGCATATGCCGCAGCGATTGGCGTCATGGATCCACATAAGGTTTTAGCCCTTACTTTTACTGCCCGTGCAGCAGGTGAGATGCGGATGCGGCTTCGCTCGCTTGGAGTTCCGGCCGTAGCCGCGCGCACAATTCACGCTGCCGCCCTCAAACAAATCACATTTTTTTGGCCACAAGTCTTTGGTGGACGCATGCCGGATTTAATTACATCGAAAACCAGTTTTATTACTGAGGCGATTAAGCGAGCTGAACTAACTGGTGAAATTTCTATCACCTCTAGGGATTTAATCCGCGACATTGCTTCAGAAATTGAGTGGGCCAAAGTTTCACAAGTCGCACCAGTTGATTACATTTCCGAACTCGGGAAGAGACAAAATAGGCCGCGAATTAATGCCGAACAGATTGCAAAGGTTTATACGGCCTATGAATCAGTAAAGCAGCAAGAGCGTGCCATGGATTTTGAAGATGTTCTGCTCTTAACAACTGCAATGATTGAACAAGAGCGTGAAGTTCGCGAACGCGTGCAAGATCAATACCGCTTTTTTACGGTTGATGAATATCAGGATATATCGCCACTGCAGCAACGTTTAATAAATGCATGGCTGGGATCTCGTCAAGAAATCTGCGTAGTTGGAGATCCCGCGCAGACCATTTACTCATTTGCCGGTGCAACACCAGTATTTCTTAACTCATTCACGAATCGTTTTCCAGATGCCGAAGTTGTTCGCTTAACCACTGGGTATCGTTCGACTCCCGAAATTACATTGATGGCTAATAGCATTTTGCGCAAAGCCCAGATGGGTCAAGAATTAGTTGCATTAAATGAGCATGGTGAAAAGCCTTCAGTGGATGCATTCACAGATGAAAGTGCAGAAATCGCTGGAATCGTAGATTGGATAAAGGAGTTATTGAGTGCGGGCACACCTGCGCAAGAGATAGCAATTCTTGCCCGCACAAATAGCCAACTCAATTCTTTAGAACGAGCAATGAATGCCGCAAAACTGCCATATCAAGTTCGCAATAGTGATCGCTTTTTTGATCGCCCTGATGTTCGCGAATTCCTAAAGCTAGTACGCAATGCATCGGTGATTCCTATGCAAGATGTTTCCTGGCTTGATGAACTCCGGAACTTGGCACAACCCTTTTTAACTGGGGCTCACATAGATGGAATCGCAGCATTGATGCATTTAGCCCGTGAATTAGATGGAGACAGTGGCTTCACGCCAAAGAATTTACGCACGTATCTGCGCGAATTGGAAGATCGGGTTCAGCAAAATAATCCACCAACGATGCCGGTGACTACGCTGGCAACGTTGCATGCGGCCAAGGGTCTTGAGTGGGAGCGAGTATTTTTGATGGGCGTGAGCGAAGGGCTTTTGCCACTAGAAAACTCGTCAACAAGCAATGATCAAGCTTCGATTGATGAGGAGCGCCGCTTGTTTTACGTTGGAATTACGCGGGCAAAGGTGGATTTACACCTGAGCTATCGCGGCAAGCCTTCTCGTTTTCTTGTAGAAGCTGGCCTGGTCTAATAGCGTTCAGAATTAATTAAGTTGCACGAAGCTGGACCCATGCTTTACTCTTGCACTTCATCGTTTCCATGGCGGAAGCGAGATGGATAAAAGGAGAAACGAATATGTCTAACGCATCATTCGTGTCAGCACAGGCCATGCCTGCTGCTGTAATTCCTGCTACCCATACCAATAAGCGCGCATCTTGGCATACCGCAAAGCCTGCATTTTACGCAGCCTTTTATGCCGGATACGAGGCCACTTGGGGTTCTACTCGATAACATCGAATTAGAACTAGAAGCCAAGGGCCTCGAATCCACAAAGGATTCGGGCCCTTTTTCATTACCCGAGAAGAACTAACGAGGAACAACCGGAGCAAGACCTAACATCGAAAGTGTTAGCCAACGAGAGAGAAGAGGTGAGGACGATGAGCGTTCTCTTCAGCGAACTACTAGTACCAGGCTGGGCAGATGAAAAGATCGGTTTAGATGCAGTTACAGGCACTTACTCCGATGGTTCATCATTTAATTTGCCATGCCATACAGCAGATCCTGAGATGTACTTCTCGGAAGATGACTTGGCTGTTGCCGAAGCGAAGTCGCTCTGCGGTGGGTGTCCTGTGCGCGCACAATGTTTAGAGGGTGCGCTATCTCGTAAAGAGCCAGCTGGCGTATGGGGCGGCGAACTATTTGAAGATGGTCGCGTCATTGCACGCAAGCGCAAAGCTGGTCGTCCTACTGCCAGTGAAGTTGCTGAACGGGAAAGAGAAGCGGCTTAAATTATCAACTTGCAAACAGATTGAGATTTGTAAGTGAGGGCCAAAGAGCGAAGAGAATTGAAATGGGCAGGATGAGAAATACAACTGGAATCATCATTGAGATTTCAGCTTTGCCAGCCGCATTCATCACTAAATTTCGCTGATTTGCTCGCGCTTCAATAGCATGCCGAGATAAGACTTCGATTAGTGGTGCACCACGCAATGTTGCTGTCACTATCGCATCGATAAATCTGCGAATCATGACAGATTTAACACGTCGACCCATGGCATCAAGACTGGAATGAAGTGATTCGCCAGTTCGCACAACAGCGATAACATTTGCAAACTCCTTTGATAGTTCCCCATTAGCTGATTCAGCGATCCGTAGCATTGCACTTAGGGGAGTCTCACCTGCAGCAATTGCCAATGTAAGCATCTCTATAACTGCAGGGAATTCAGCTTCAATTTTTAAACGGCGTATTTTAATCTGGGATGACAATTCCCTGTTGATGATGACAAAAATCATTAGCCCAGTAAGGCTAGCCAGAGTCAATGCAATGTAAAGAGAGTGGTCTGTCACGACAAGGAAAACCATCACCATGGACAAACTTGCCCCAGAATATCCATATTGACGTATACGAAAATTTTCATAGTCCTTTTCACTACTTTTCCCAAGCTCTTCTAATCTCATGTGAATGTCGCTCTTATCTCGAGTGCGAGCAATTCTAGAAGTTACCTGTTTTTCCAACTCTTTGATGGGGCGGGCATCTGAATCTAAAGTAAAAATAATTGCACCGGGAATTGCAAAGAGCATTGAAATGACGATAATCGTGAGCATCAACGAACCTCTTTCTTATTACCGATGAATACTCGAGGCGTTTGAGGAAGATGACCGAGATGATTCATCCAGCCATATGCAATTGCCGTCATAATTAAACCGGCGACTAAAATTGCACAACCAGTAGGGGTTGAATATGCCGCGGCAGTAGTTTCTTGAGTTGAAAGAAGTAAAAGAAGCATCCAGGGAGCTGCAGCTGATAAATGGGCAGAGTTTTTAATCCAATTATGTTTAACTTCAATTTCACGCCGAAGCGCTAAGTCTTGCCGAAGAAAATCTCCGAGTGTCCGAAGTATCGCCAGTAGTTCACTTCCTCCAAGACTCTTAGAGATAAGGAGAGCTTCAAAAATCTGATCACTTCCGTGATGGTGAAACAAGGTTTTGAGATCGCTAATCGCTTCGCCCACATCTCCATGCCGGTAGAGCGAAGTCCGAAACTCCGTGAAAGCGGGTCTGAGAATTTCTGGTCCTCGTGTTGATAGATCAGCAAGCGATTCAGTCAGGGACAAGCCAGATTGGATACCCGACATAAGGTGATCTATGACTTCAGGCCAAGCTGCAATAAGTGAAGATTCATTGTGTTGGTTCTTGCTTCGCAAGGCAATGAAAGCAGTTCCGGCGACTAGCGCACCAAAAGCGAGTGCAATTGAGAGTGCACTAGTAAAGAGATAAATTACAACTGTTGCAATTACAGATAATACAAATGTGCGAAGATAAATTTTCATTGCCTCCACCAACTTTCGAGAGGCAATCCGATAGAAGCGAATTTCTCGGCGTGTGGAAGAGTGCCAATTCCACGCTCATAACCAGTTCCATCCCACAGCCACAACGTCTCAATTTCAGCACGATCATTTTCATAGCGCCCTGTTAGTGCGGAAACTTCCTTGATTCGCCGGACGCCATGTTGGTCTAGCCAGACGTGGACAATTAAATCGAAAGCTGATGCAACGGTTGGAGCGATGAATTTATGAGAGATATTTTCACCAGCTAATAAGGGAAGAGTTTGAAGTTTAATGACAGCATCCCTAGGCGAATTGGCATGAAGAGTTCCCATTCCAGGAAGACCTGAATTTAGAGCTATAAGTAGATCTAACGCTTCTGCTTCGCGGACCTCACCAACAATAATTCGAGATGGTCGCATGCGAAGAGACTCTTTAATTAATCTGCGTAGTGGAATTTCTCCTTCGCCCTGCAAGTTTGCACTGCGCGTCTGTAGTGCAACAACATCAGGAAGCTGGGGACTAAGTTCAAATACTTCTTCAATAGTTACGACACGTTCACTTCGGGGGATTGCACCTGCCAAAGCATTCAACACGGTCGTTTTTCCAGCTTGGGTCCCGCCACTTACAAGGATGTTTAACCCTGCACGCACAGAATTCTTGAGTGCAGTGGCGATAAAAGGTGTCATGACATTTCGTAGGACTAGATCATCAATTCCAAGATTGCGCATTAAATGTTTTCTTATATTAACTGCCCAATGCGCAGCCGTTATTTCTGGAATCGCAACATGTAAGCGTGATCCATCAGGAAGTCGTGCATCAACAAATGGATGAGAAAGATCTAGTCTGCGGCCACTCCAAAGAAGAGCACGTTCGACGATATTTCTTACTTCGTCGGAAGTTAAAACCAGATTTGTTAGTTCGCTATTGCCCGCGCGGGCAATGAAGATGCGCTCTGGAGAATTTATCCAAATCTCCTCAATTGTTGGGTCGTTCATAAATACTGAAAGCGCACCAAAAGTTATTTCTGTGTCTAGGTCCATGCGGGGAATCTAACTCCGTGACTGACATATTCACACCAGTTAATTTGAAAGAGTGGATAACGGCGCGTAGTCCAATCGCTTAAGAAGTTCAAGGCCGGTCTCGTTCTGCCGAGATGTGACCATAGATATGCAAATATCCAATTTGCCATGTGCGTTCAATAAGGATGACGATTGGAGGCGTGAAATGAGTTTTTCTGCAGATAGTTCTCCGTCATTGATTAAAACCACACATTCATTGATTCCTAACCGCCCAATGCAGTCCTCGGTTCGAGTGAGAAGCCTTAATTCGCATGAGAAGTAGAGAATATCTTCGGCGGTCACTGAATATGAGATTGAATCCACAACCCTTCGCGTGAACGTTATCTTTATTGCGCTAAAACTTATTGTTGTTCGCTGTGATAATGCAATTTGCCTTCTCAATTGCTCATAAAAAAATGATGGGGATGCCAAGTGTGTTTGCGAATCATGGATCCCGTCATGAGAGAAAAGCGGGTTTCTATTGCCGGTATGAGTTAATCTCTCCTCCATGACAAAGAATCCTTCCAAGGCGGCGAAGGCCCGCGCAGTAGTGGCATCCCTACTCTTTGTCGAAGCAGTTGTCATTGCACTTCTTGGTCTATGGTTGATATTTCTGACGCTTACCGTGACTGATGAAGGCTTTGAGATTCGAGTACTTCTTGGCGTTCTACTCTTTGTCCTCCTCGGAAGCGGGGGATTAGCAGCGGCAGCAATTGGATATCGTCGTGGGAAATACTTTGGTCGAGCACCAGCCGTACTGGCCAATCTCATTGCACTCGGAGTAGTTTCATATCAAGTTCAGGCTGGTCTTTGGGTTGTTGCAGCTCCACTGGCCATGCTTGCAGTGGCAACTTTGATTGCGGCGCTGCGCGCGATTCCGGAATAAATGACTTCATAATGTGGTCTATCTCGCGCCAGATTCAGCGTTGAGGGGTTCAGGTCAGGGCGACAGTGCCGATAGGCTTAGACCACATTCACGCCAAGAAGGAGTTCGCCAGTGTCGGCACAGGATTTTGGTGCAAATGATTGGCTCGTCGATGAAATGTACGAGCAGTATTTAGCAGACCCTGCATCCGTTGATTCAGCGTGGGTTGAATACTTTAAAACCAATAAACCTCAATCTTCTTCGTCTGCTTCATCCGGAGCTGTTAGCCCGACGAGCGTGTCAGATACGTCGGCACATTCAGTTTCTAAAGGCGTGCCGCCGGTTCCTAAGGCACAGCAAAAAATGGACAAACCGATTGAATCAGCCGCAGCTATAGTGCAAGAGAGTGCGGTAGTTGTGCAACCAACTGCTCCTGTGCAACCAACTGCTCCGGCACAACCTCTATCAACTCCTCAACCGATTGTTCGAGATACCGCTACACCGCAGCCAACACCTGCCGATCCAATTGTTAAGCCCGTCCCAGTATTAATCACGCCGAGTGCATCAACGCTTGAACCTTTGCGTGGAGTATCTGCGCGAGTTGTTCAAAGCATGGAAGCATCTCTATCGGTTCCAACTGCTACATCCGTTCGTGCAGTTGCGGCTAAGTTAATGATTGATAATCGCATTGTCATAAATAATCATATGAAGCGTGCGCGTGGTGGAAAAGTTTCCTTCACGCACATCATCGCCTATGCAATGATTAAAGCAGTTCGGGCAATGCCTGAGATGAATGCATTTTTTGGCGAAATAGATGGCAAGCCAGCGATTGGTCACCCAGAACACATTAACTTGGGCATCGCGATCGATTTAGCTAAAGCTGATGGTTCAAGGCAGTTATTAGTTCCATCTGTTAAAGGCTGCGAAGATATGGATTTTGCGCAGTTCTGGGGCGCGTACGAAGCGGTTATCAAGAAGGCACGGGGCGGAACGCTCACGGTTGAAGATTTCGCAGGCACAACAATGTCTATTACTAATCCAGGCACGCTCGGCACTGTTCATTCGGTACCACGTTTAGTGCAGGGGCAAGGGTTGATTCTTGGAGTCGGTGCGCTGGATTACCCATCAGAGTTCAACGGCACAAGTGAAGAAAGCTTGGCCCGCATGGCCATCAGCAAAGTTGTGACGCTCACAAGTACTTACGATCATCGCGTAATTCAAGGTGCGCAATCAGGTGATTTCCTTCGACGGATGAATGAGTATCTCTTAGGTGCTGACGGTTTTTATGATGAAATATTCGCTGCAGTTCGCATTCCGTACGAACCAATTCGTTGGGCTAAAGATTTTGAATTTACAAAAGATGAGCAGATAAATAAGACCGCGCGTATCCAACAGCTGATTCACGCGTATCGTACTTTTGGTCACTTGATGGCTGATGTGGATCCGCTCGAATATAAGCAACGCTCTCACCCAGATTTAGATGTAGTCACACATGGTTTGACCTTGTGGGACCTCGATCGTGAATTTGCGACTGGTGGTTTTGGTGGATTACCGTTCTTACCTCTGCGAAATATTCTTGGAATTTTGCGAGATTCTTATTGCCGTACTGTCGGTGTTGAGTACATGTATATTGAAAATCCAAAAGAGCGTCAATGGATTCAAACCCATGTGGAAGCTTCTCCAAATAAATTTGCACCAGAGGAGCACCTGCGTATTTTGCGCAAGCTAAATAGCGCAGAGGCATTTGAAACTTTCTTGCAAACCAAGTTTGTCGGGCAGAAGCGTTTCTCACTCGAAGGTGGCGAATCCGTAATTCCACTGCTTGATGCGGTTTTATCGGGTGCTGCCGATCAAGGTATGGACGAAGTCTGTATTGGCATGCCACACCGGGGCCGCCTCAATGTATTGGCAAACATTGCCGGAAAATCCCATGGCCAAATTTTCCAAGAGTTTCAAGGACATTATGCTGAAAATCAAGTACAAGGCTCTGGCGATGTTAAATATCACTTAGGAACCGAAGGGGTTTTCACTTCGTTTTCTGGTGCCACAACCAAGATTTATTTAGCAGCTAATCCTTCTCACCTAGAAGCAGTAAACCCAGTACTTGAAGGCATTGTTAGAGCAAAACAGGACAAACTCAACATAAAGAATGCTTACTCAGTGCTACCAATTTTGCTCCATGGCGACTCGGCATTTGCGGGTCAAGGAGTAAACGCTGAGGTCCTACAGATGTCACAGTTAGCGGGATATCGTACGGGTGGAACGATTCATATTATTGTCAATAATCAAGTTGGATTTACGACATCACCAAGTGCGTCCCGCACTGCAACATATGCAACAGATTTTGCCAAGATTATTCAGGCACCTGTTTTCCATGTCAATGGTGATGACCCAGAGGCTTGCGTACGTATTGCTCGCTTGGCATTTGAATATCGTCAAGAATATAATAAAGATGTTGTGATCGACATGATTTGTTATCGCCGTCGTGGACACAATGAAGGTGACGAGCCAAGTTTTACGCAACCACTTATGTACAAGATGATTGATGCCAAGCGTTCGACACGTACTTTGTATATTGAAGCCCTGATTGGCAAAGGTGATATTTCACCAGCGGAAGCTGAAGAAGTTGCTCGCGATTATCAAACTCAATTAGAGGCCGTTTATGCTGCAGTCAATAATCTTGAAACCGAATCTGATCCCAACTTTAAAGCTCCAGTACCACCAGATGCACATCAGATTATTACTTCCATCAGCGAGGAACTTGCGCGAGAAATCGCTGCAACTCAATCTGCAATCCCTGATGGCTTCCATGTGCATCCAAAGCTATTGCCTCAGTTAGCAAAGCGAGTTGAGTCTCTTAACGATGGTTCAATTGATTGGTCTACTGGCGAAATGCTGGCATTTGGTTCCCTCTTAAAAGAGGATCGACCAATTCGTTTGGCTGGCCAAGATGCACGCCGAGGTACATTTAGTAACCGCCATGCAGTCATTATTGACAAAGAAAATGGCAATGAATGGACCCCATTGCGTGCCCTTAATAGCGATGACAACCATTTCTTTGTGATCGATTCATTGCTCAGCGAGTATGCAGCGATGGGATTTGAGTACGGCTATAGCGTGGAGCGCGAAGATGCATTAGTGCTGTGGGAGGGACAGTTTGGCGACTTCGCTAATGGTGCTCAAACAATTATTGATGAGTTCATCTCATCTGCATTACAGAAGTGGGGAGAGCGTTCTTCGTTAGTGCTGTTGCTCCCACATGGCTATGAAGGCCAAGGTCCAGATCACTCATCGGCACGCATTGAGCGCTATTTACAGTTATGTGCTGAACAGAATATGACTGTTGCACAGCCATCAACTCCGGCCTCTTACTTCCACTTACTTCGCTGGCATGTAAAGAATCCAGCACGGCGCTCAATGATTGTCTTTACTCCAAAATCTATGTTGCGTTTGCGAGCTGCTGCTTCTTCACTTTCAGACTTTACAAGTGGACATTTCCGTCCGGTTATTTCTGATGACTCCGTACAAAACGCTTCTCGAGTCATTTTCTGTTCCGGAAAGATTTATCATGACTTGATCGCAGAGCGTACAAAGTCAGGTGAAAATTCGACAGCAATTGTGCGCGTTGAACTTCTTTTCCCACTTCCAATTGACGAAATGGTTGCTGAGGCAAATAAGCATCCAAACGCTAATCTGTTGTGGGTTCAAGATGAACCTGCTAACCAAGGTCCTTGGTCTTTCATTGCGCTTCGCACATCCGAACAGCATGGCGGCCATGGATTCGGAGATCGAATCTTGCGCCGCGTTTCTCGTCGCGCGACTGCTTCTCCAGCAACTGGAAATCACCACTTGCATGAAGATGAGCAGAAAGCATTGATGCTAGAGGCCTTTACGCGCTAATTACTTAAAGCCTTTGTAGCCTAATTTATTGTCCTTTTCGGTATCGAAATAAAACGCGACCAACAATTTCACTTGGCGTGATCCATCCCCAGCTCCTTGAATCAGTACTGTCGCTGTTATCACCCTCGACCCAATAGTTTCCAGCGTGAGACTTTTGAATTCGTTTAATCAGAAAGATTCCTGGGCGCTGCTCACGTTCAATGACTGCGATACTCCCAAGCGGGGCTCGATTAGGTGATTGTTTCATCCAGAGGACAAGTAACCGATCCCCATGGTGATAAGTGGGAGCCATGGATTCACCATCAACCTTGACTATGCCAAATTTGCTCACGAACGGTAGTCTGTCACTTGTTCGACGTACTCGTGAAATTTTTTTAGGGAGAGAAAGCCATGTTTGCACCGAAAACTACAGTTTACGCACACTGCGATCTTCCATGCGGAGTTTACGATCCGGCCCAAGCAAAAATTGAGGCCCTATCTGTAAAAGCTTGTATGGAAAAATACGCTGCCAATACTGATGCTGATTTTCGTTCACGCTCTGTTGCAATTAAAGAAGAGCGTTCACATCAAGTAAAAGAGCACCTCTGGGTTCTTTGGACCGATTACTTCAAGGCCCCACATTTTGAAGCCTATCCACAACTGCACTCTCTTTTCAATGAGGCGACGAAGCTCGCTGGTGCTGCCGGTACTAAGGGAACACAAGATGTTGCAGTCGCAGATAAATTAATTGCAAAGATTGATGAAATTGCAGAGATTTTCTGGGCAACAAAGAAGGCTTAATTACGTATTTAACTAGTTACATATTTAACTAATTAAAGATTGAGCGGCAGTGCGTGCGAGGAAAGATACTCGCTCCACTGTCGCTCTTTTTATCATTGCGGCCGCCACTTGACGCTCACCCTCATAAACTTCACATTCAAATGTCAGTTCTCGATTAAAGACTTCAACACATCTTGAAGTTGCTCGCAGCTCTGCTCCAATTTCAGCCGGACTCAAAGCCAGAGTTTCAATACTTATTGAAATAGTTGTTTCTCCGGGTTCAAGATGCTCATCGAGGGAAATCACAGCAGCATGCTCCATGAGATTAATAAGATGAGATTGCGCCACAATAGGTAAATCTCCAACACCTAACGCAACGCAGGTATCACCGGGCCTAACAGTCATTATTGAGAAACCAACTACTCCAATAATCTCATCAGCGGATTTCATGGATTACTTGTTACTTTCATCAGTAGGCTCACTCAGAAAACGAATTTCTTCAGTGTGTTCGATAGTAACTTCGCGGTGCTCAACATTTCCAAACTCATCTATTTCAATCGAAATTTCGGTCATTGTAAATTCAGTGGTCACTTCGGTCATGAAGCTACCGGTCATTTGGGCGTGAATTTGTTGATATATAGAGTCGTGCAATTCTTCAGGAGCAGTTTCGCAGCAAGTGCGCTGCAGAACTTCTTGAATTAAACTGTGCATTCGTCTTTCATGTGCAAGTTCAGCGGAACAGTTTGGACAGTTCAGTAAATGTATTTCAATAGTTTGGGCCATTGGTGCATCGGTATCACCTTCAAGCAACAGTACGAATGAGTTAAGGATTTGACTACACGGTACTAGCTGATGTGGACTCATGGAGTTTCCTCCTTAGGTGACTTGACTGTGTAACCAAGATCCTTTGCATACTCAGTTAACCGCTCACGGAGTTGTTTTCTTCCGCGATGTAAGCGCGACATAATGGTTCCAGCCGGAACGCCAACAATTTCGGCAATCTCTTTGTATGAAAATCCCTCAACATCAGCGAGGTAAACGGCGATGCGGAACTCTTCTGGGATCTCATTGAGTGCGCGTTTTATATCGCTATCAGGCAGGTTTTCTAGCGCCTCAACCTCTGCAGATTTACCAAGATTGCTTGAATGCGAAGCCGCATTGGCTAACTGCCAATCTTCAATCTCACCTCCAGATATTTTTGGGCGCCGTTGATCTTTGCGGTAAGTATTAATAAATGTGGTGGTCAAAATTCGATATAACCAAGCTTTTAAGTTCGTGCCAGGCTCAAACTGATGAAATGATGCAAATGCTTTTAAGTAAGTATCTTGAACTAAATCTTTTGCATCATGAGGATTTTTTGTATAGCGCAATGCAGCGGCGTAAAGCTGATTAGTAAAAACGAGTGCATCACGTTCAAAGCGGACAGCACGATCCGCTGGGCTCTCTTTTACTAAATCGGTTGAAGTCATCGCAGTAAAAGGCTATCGCTAAAAGAGGGTTTCTGGCTCGCCAACTTCAATCTGTGCCGTCAACTTTTGTGAATTATTTGACACAGTATTAACTGCTCTAGAGACTGGGCGCGCGACCGCCAAGGAAGCGGGGGATTCAATCTGCATCAGAGATTTCAAGCTTTCCGTTTCAGTATTAGCTGGATTTAACCACTGGTCCCAGCGTTCGTACGGCATGAAAACTGGCATACGGTTATGGATCTCTGCCAGTTCGCCCTGTGCTTCCTGAGTAATAATTGAAGCAGTTTCAATCATCGATCCATTTGGTGCTCTCCAACTACTCCATATTCCAGCAATGGGAAGTTGTTTTCCATTTTTGGCAGAAATATAAAATGGCTGTTTAGGTGAATATTTACCCAGAGCGGTTGCCCATTCGTAATATCCCTCTGCAGGAATCAAGCATCTCGTAGATTTAAATGCTGCTCTGAAAGTTGGCTTCTCATGGATTGATTCACTGCGAGCATTTATTGCACGGGACTGTGATGCTTTTGCCTCGCTAACATCAATAAGCCATGGCCCGATTAATCCCCATGAGACTGTAGCAAGGGCATTTTTCTTGTGGTTTTCGGAATCGGCACGAACAATATAGATGGGGTTAGTGGGTGCGATATTCCAACTGGCTGGCAGGGATTCGGTCGGCGAGCTACCCGAGACCTCAAACTGCTCCATGAGTTCGCGCATATCGGCTGACTGCGCATATCTGCCACACATATGGAAAAGGATAGACTTAATCAATGAATAAAAACGACGCCCACTGGCCAGCGATCCTTCGCGGTGCAAAGCCAGTCGATATTTCGGTCGTAATTCCAGGCTCGAAGTCCGTGACTAATCGCGCACTCGTTTTGGCAGCACAGGCCGATTCACCATCAGTTCTACGACGACCTTTAGTCTCACGCGATAGCGAACTCATGGTGCAGGGGTTACAAGCTCTGGGTATTGGAATTGTCGAAGAAGATGCATTCATAGATGGATTACCTGAATACCAATTAACTCTTACACCTGCAGCAATGAGTGGGCCTGCAAGAATTGATGTGGGAAACGCGGGTACAGTCATGCGATTCTTGCCGCCACTCGCAGCACTTGCAACCGGAGAGATTTCATTTGATGGGGATCCGCGTTCATATGAGCGCCCACTTGGCCCTGTAATCAAAGCACTTGAAGAATTAGGTGTTTCTATCGAGCATGAAGGTCGATACAGCTTGCCGCTAACACTTCACGGAAAGGGCATGATTCCCGGTGGGGAAATAACAATCGATGCCAGCGCATCTAGTCAGTTTTTGTCAGCACTTTTGTTAGTTGCACCAAGTTTTACTCATGGAATTACTGCAACACATAAGGGTGGATCACTTCCATCAATGCCACACATTGATATGACTGTTGATATGCTCAGAAGTTTTGGAGCAGTTGTAACAGTTGATAGTGATGCACAGAGCTGGAATGTTCAACCTGGGTTGCTTCATGGCCGCGAATTAGTCATAGAACCAGATCTTTCAAATGCAGCACCTTTCTTGTCGATGGCAATGGTATGCGGTGGTTCAATCACTATTGCTGACTGGCCGGCAGAAACAACTCAACCTGGAGATCAACTCCGCACGATACTTACTCGCATGGGTGCGCATATTTCAATGAGTTCAAAAGGTTTAACTCTAAAAGGTACTGGCATTATTCATGGAATTGATATTGATTTACACGATGTTGGTGAACTGACACCTTCTATCGCGGCATTGGCTGCGCTGGCAGATTCACCTTCACATCTTCGTGGCATTGGCCACTTACGCTTACATGAAACGGATCGACTAGCCGCATTGACTCGTGAGATAAATTCCTTAGGTGGAAATGTTGAAGAGCATAAAACCTCTCTCCACATCACTCCTGCGCCACTTCATGGAGGCGTTTTTCACACCTATGAAGATCACCGACTTGCAACAGCTGGTGCGGTCATCGGCTTAGTAGTACCTGGAATCGAAGTAGAAAATATAGCTACAACTCGTAAAACGCTTCCAGATTTTCCTGGTTTATGGAGTTCTCTTCTTGCTTGAGATTGCGAGTAATTAAGTGATGGCTCCTCGCGAATATGACGAGTCTGATGCTCGAATCAGGCCAGCCCGCAGCACTCGCCCCCGAAGTAAAGATCGTCCAAACCATAGCCAAGCGATAACGGCTTTAGTTACAACTGTGGATCGCGGCCGCCAAACGTGCTTTACCGATAATGGTTTAGTTATCACTGCGATGAGAGCTCGCGAGTTAGGACCAAAGTCAGTTGTCGTTGGAGACATTGTTTCGATAGTTGGCGATATCAGTGGAAACGCAGGAAGTCTTGCTCGAATAGTGGCAGTCAGTGAACGCCGTAACTCTTTAAGTCGCACTGTTGATGATGCGGCCCAAGTCGAACGGACAATTGTTGCAAATATCGATCAGTTAGTAATTGTTGTCGCTGCAACAAATCCAGAACCCCGAAGAGGACTAATTGATCGATTTTTAGTCTCAGCTTTTACTGAAGGAATTACACCAAAATTAGTTGTTACAAAGACCGATCTTGGTGCAGTTCCTGAATTTATAGTGCAGTATTCAAAGCTTGATGTTGAAATCCTTTTCACGGCCATTAAGAGTGATTCGCGAAGTGATGATTTAACTGCGCTACATGCGATTCTTGAGGGAAAAAAATCTGTATTAGTTGGTCACTCCGGTGTAGGTAAGTCAACTCTAATCAATGCTTTAGTACCAGCAGCTGATCGTATGACAGGTGAAGTAAATACATCGACTGGCCGTGGGCGCCATACTTCATCAAGTGCAATTGCGCTGCAGATATCTGGTAGTGATGGGTGGATTATCGACACACCTGGTATCCGAGCCTTCGGCCTATCGCATATCGACAATCAACGGATAGTTGACGCGTTCACAGATTTATCCGAAGTTGCCGCTAACTGCATGTCTAACTGCTCACATGTACATAGTTCGTGCTCACTTGATGCTTGGGCCGCTCCCAACGGCGTTGTTGACCTTGAGCGAACTGCGAGACTCACAAGTTTGCGCTCTTTATTGGCAGTCAAAGACCAAACTCTGCAAGGCATTGAGGATTAAGATTTAACCACTATGACATTTGAAACACAGCAATACGGCGAAGATTTAGCTCTAGCCCATCTGCTAGCAGATCTAGCCGATGCAATTGCATTAGATCGTTATCAAGCATTGGATTTAGTTGTCACGACTAAACCGGATAACACACCGGTTACTGATGCGGATCGCGCAGTAGAAACCGCGATACGTCAAGCTCTTGCAGTACATCGCCCAGAGGACGGCTTGTTAGGTGAAGAGTTTGGTAGCGAGATAAAGGGGGCAAAGCGCTATTGGGTAATTGACCCAATTGATGGAACTAAGAATTTTATGCGAGGAGTGCCTACATGGGCATGTTTAATTGCACTCGTCGAAGTGAGTGAAAGCCAAACTCACAATGTCGTTGTGGGAGTTGCTAGTTCACCTGCATTATCTCGGCGCTGGTTTGCATCAAGCGGAGCTGGGTCATTTGTAAATTTTAATGGTATTACAAAAAAGATATCTGTTTCAGAAGTTGCAGAGATTGAAGATGCCTCGATTGCATATTCGGACTTCATCGGATTTGGTGAAAGATTGGAGCCATTTCAAAAAATGCTTTCCCAAGCTTGGCGCACACGGGGTATGGGAGATTTTTGGTCACACATGTTGGTAGCCGAAGGTGCAGTAGATATTGCAGTTGAACCCACTCTCGCAGTGTGGGATATGGCGGCCCTGGATATCATTGTTCGCGAAGCAGGTGGAGTTTTTACTAATACATCCGGCCAGCAAGGCCCTTTTGGTGGAAGCGGCGTTTCAACTAATGGCAGATTGCATACCGCAGTAATGAAAGGTCTAAATCCATGAGCACTCTTTTGGAACCCACAACACTGGCAATTGAGGGAATGACTTGCTCTTCGTGTGTTAACACGGTTGAGAAAGCTTTAAATTCGGTAGAAGGAGTAAGTGCGTCTGTTAACTTTGCTACGGAGACTGCGCATATTTTAGCTACAACCGAAATGGATGTGAAAAAGTTAGTCCAGATTGTCGAAAAAGCAGGATATAAAGCATCACTTTTGCGTGATGGCCAGTCAGTGACTTTGCATAGTAAGAAATCAGGTAGAGCGCTGTTCTTTGCTTTTATTTTTGCCGTCCCAGCCGTTGTTATTTCAATGGTCATGGACTGGCATCATCACATAGATATGTGGATGATTAACCAGATAGATTCTCTTGGAATTGCACGTCCTTTGTATTCACCAACTGCTTGGTTGGTCATTGCTCTTAGCGCACCGGTAGTTTTAATTGTTGCTTGGCCAATTCACCGTGCAGCACTGCGCAATTTAAAGCATCCGACGATGGATAACTTAATCTCTATGGGTTCTATTGCTGCATTTGCATGGTCGATATATGCAAATGCAACGGGTGTCGGTGACGTGTACACAGAAGTTGCTGCCGGAGTAATCTTTTTTGTCATCCTGGGTCGTTTCTTAGAAACACGTGCAAAATCGAGGGCTGGTTCCGCACTTTCTTCCCTTCTAGCTTTAGGTAGCAAAGAGGTAACAATTGTTCGTGGGGGATTCCCGCTCATAGTTCCAATCGGCCAACTAGAAATCGGCGATGAGTTTGAAGTTCTTCCAGGTGCACGCATCGCAACCGATGGCATGGTTATTAGAGGTGAAAGCGCCGTTGATAACTCCATGCTGACCGGTGAATCAAAACCTGTCGATGTTCGTCCAGGATCATCAGTAATTGGTGCATCACTAAACCACAATGGTCGGCTGATTGTGCGAGCAACCAGAATTGGAAGTGACACTGAACTTGCTCGCATCACGGCAATGGTCATTAGTGCACAGGGCACAAAAGCACCGATTCAGCGATTAGCAGATCGCATCAGTGCTGTTTTTGTTCCTATAGTTACTATTTTTTCAATTGGTGTTTTTCTGGGGTGGATTTACACAGATCACACCTTAACTAGGTCAATCTCTGTGGCTATCACAGTCCTAGTGATCGCCTGTCCATGCGCACTTGGTCTAGCCACCCCTGTGGCTTTACTTGTTGCCTCTGGGCGCGGGGCTCAGCGTGGAATTGTGCTGCGGGAACCTCGTGCGTTAGAAGTTGCACGCACAGTTAATACGGTTGTCTTTGATAAGACCGGAACCCTGACTCAAGGTGTAATGAATGTTGTTGAAGCCACAGTATCCACTTCAGCCGGAAGAGTCTTAGGAAGCAACTTTGCTTCACTCATCAATGAGAAACTAATTTTCTCATCTGCTTTGGCAGTCGAATCACAGAATTCGCATCCAGTTGCACTTGCAATCGCACGTCACACACTTGGACAAGGGGCGACGAAGTATGAAGTTACTGATTTTTCTGTGACTCCAGGTGCAGGTGCAGCTGGACGAGTAAATCTTGGCAATGTATCCCCAGTTGTCTTAATTGGTTCTCCCGCCGCTGTTGCCCATAGCTGTACAGATTTTCATCCGGAAATAAAGCTCGCAATTACACATGGTCAAGAAGCTGGCCTAACTGTCTCTGTTCTTGCGTGGGATGGCGTCGCACTTGCGGTTTTTGCCGTCGGAGATCAATTAAAGAAGGATGCAGCCGAAACTATTAAAGCGCTCCAAGCAATGGGAATCACGCCATGGCTGGTAACCGGTGATAGTGCTGAAGTTGCTGGTTCAGTTGCAACAACTGTTGGAATCGATATGGCGCATGTTGTCTCCGGAGCTATTCCTGAGACTAAATTAATGATTGTAGAAAAGTTAAAGTCTGAAGGACACTGCGTATTAATGATTGGTGATGGAATTAACGATGCCGCTGCCTTAACGGCTTCAGATTTATCGATGGCAATGGGAACAGGAACTGATACTGCAATTTCAAGCGCCGATATAACTCTAATGAATTCCGGCCTTAGTAGCGTGATAGATGCACTTAAAATTGCTAAAAAAACTCTAAAGATTATTCACTTAAACATGGGTTGGGCATTGATATATAACGTCATAGGCCTACCAATAGCTGCTCTCGGAATGCTTCGGCCTATCTATGCAGCGGCTGCTATGGCATTGTCATCATTGTTTGTCGTCACAAATTCTTTGAGAATCAAATAAAAATCTCGCAGTGGCTAAGTAATCCACTGCGAGATTTTTACTTTTTCTGATCTGGTAGCGGGGGCAGGATTTGAACCTACGACCTCTGGGTTATGAGCCCAGCGAGCTACCGAGCTGCTCCACCCCGCGTCGGTATCGGCAATCTTAGGCGTGAAGCAGATAAAGACCAAATCCATGAATGAAAACCCATGAAAATGGCCCTTACCAATCAATATTTACTCAGTACACAATTCGCGCACTGTTATTAATTGCCGTCGAAATTATTTTTTCGTCTGCGCTGCTATTGCGGATGCGATAGCAGATTTTAAGCGATCTTGCGCTCGCCCATATGCTGCAAAATCACCCTTAGCAAGTGCGGCTTGAGCATCAGTGAGTGCCTGCTTTGCACTTGCTAATGCACTGGCCAACGAATTGTTTGTTGTTCCACTAGTCGAAGTTGTTGTTCCACTAGTCGAAGTTGTTCCAGAATTTCCACCGAATACTTGATCGAGTGCACCTTTCAAAGTGTCGTCATATCCAATTTGATCTCCAAATGAAACGAGTACTTTTTGAAGCAATGGATAAGCCGCACTATTTGATGTCGCCCTCACATAAACAGGTTGTACATAGAGCAAGCCTCCACCAACTGGAAGTGTGAGCAAGTTTCCAAGAACCACATCAGAACCACCTTGACGCAATAGTGACAAGGAGTTTGCAACCTCAGGCTTTGCTTCAAAGTTAGAGGCAACTTGAGAAGGTCCTGCAACGTTGGTACTGCGAGGCAGTTGGAGCACTGTGATCTTGCCGTAGTTAGGTCCAGCATCAGAATTCACAACCGCAAAAGCAGACAAGTTTTCTCGACCACCGCGTGGAACAAATGGTGTAGTCATTGCGAACTCTGGCTTTGCCTCTCCAGGCATCTGGAGTGTTAAGTAGTAAGGAGGCTGCGCACCTGCATTTGCACCGAAGGTAGATGGATCACGCGGCACGCGCCAGAAGTCTTGTCCGCCGTAAAACGCTGCCGCAGTTTGCACGTGGTATGACGAAAGAATTTCACGTTGCACACGGAACATATCTTCTGGATAGCGAATATGGGACATAAGATCTTTTGAAATCTTAGATTTTGGCGTGATGGTTCCAGGAAAAGCCTTGCTCCAAGTGGCTAAAACTGGATCTTTTGCATCCCATTGGTACAAAGTAACGGTTCCATCGTATGCATCAACGGTTGCCTTAACAGAGTTACGGATGTAATTAATGTTTTGGTTACCTTGTGCAGTCACTGCCGAAGAGTTAACTGTTAACGCATCAGAAGTAGCACTTGATAGGGAGATCTGCTTTGAGTATGGATATCCAGCACTTGTTGTGTAACCATCGATAATCCATAGGACTTTTCCATCAACAAGAGCTGGGTATGGATCTCCATCGAGAGTCAACCATGGAGCGACTTTTGCTACACGCTCGCGTGGGTTTCTTTCGAAGAGAATTTTAGAATCTTTATTGATTAAAGAAGAGAGAAGAATTCTTTGCTCCTGGTATTTTAATGCGAATACAAGTTTGTTAATCAGCGAGCCAACTGGCACTCCACCTGTTCCTGTATAAGTAAAGTTCTTTTGTCCATTTGCTGATGCATCATCAGGATAATCAAACTCAACAGGGCTATCTGTCTTTACGCCACCGATAATTGAGTAATCAGGAACATTTTCACCAAAGTAAATTCTGGGCTCAAAATTACCCAGGCCTTTAGTTGGTGGAAGATCACCAACTGCAAATGAAGGCTTACCGTCAGCATCGCGCGTATTTCCGTAAGCTGCTACGAAACCAAAACCATGTGTGTACACAAGGTGGTCGTTAATCCAGTTACGTGAAGGGTTGCCATTAATATTTAATTCGCGTACTGCCACAACAGTGTCACGCATCACGCCATCAACCATATATCGATCCACGTCGAGTGAATCAGGGAAGGTGTAGTAAGGCTTGATCTGCTGGAGTTGGCGGAAAGTCGCAGGCAACACATTTGGATCCATCAAGCGAATATTGGCAATTGTCGCTGCATCTTTCGAAAGCTGCCCAGCGGAAGTAGTCAACGTGGCTTGATAATCACTTACTTCGACTTTATCTAAACCATATGCGGTTCGGGTTGAATCTATATTGCGCTGGATAAAAGGTGCCTCTTTTGAGGATTCACTGGGTTTCACCTGGAATGTTTGAATCGCACCTGGATAGATTCCAGCAATAAGCACCGAGGAAATTATAAGCAGTGCAGTACCAGCTGCTGGTAATACCCAAGATCGACGAACGATATTTGCAAAAAACAAGAGTGCGCAGACAACTGCGATAGCGGCCAAAATAGCTTTTGCGGGTAGCACTGCATTCACGTCTGTGTAAGTCAGTCCAGTAATCAACTTGCTTTCTTTTAAGGCAAGGGCATAGCGATCAAACCAGTATGCGACTGCCTTCAAAAGGACTACTCCGCCAAGAAGTACAGAAAGTTGTACTCGAGCTGCAACGGTTGTTCGATCCTCTTGAACCTGAAGACGAATTCCGCCATAAAGGTAGTGCACAATTGTGGACGCAATAATTGCAAGAACCAGAGTTGATATTCCCCACGCAATCAGTGTCTGCCAAAATGGCAGTCTGAAAGCAAAGAATGAAATATCCATCTGGAACTGCGGATCTTTTATTCCAAATTGTGTTGAGTTTTTAAATAGCAGCCAAGTTGACCATAAGGTTGAACCTGAAGTTCCAGCAAAATAAAAAAGTGCAGCTCCTAATCCAACGAAGACCCATCGCTTAATTGGTTCAATCTGGGAACGATATCTTTCAAGATTGTCAGCTTCAACAGTTAGAGGTACGTAAAGAGGGCGGCGCTTGTATGCAACAAGTACATTGAATAGAACAAGAGCTGCTGTAATTAGCCCCGAGGCTATAAATAGCGCAACTTTAGTGAGCAATACAGTGGACCAGACTGAGGTGAAGTTTACGGATTTAAACCAGAGCCAATCGGCATAAAAGCCACTCAAGGAAACTAGAGCAACGCCGATAACGGCGAGGATTCCGATTGTTATAGGTAGTGGACCGCGACGACGTCTAAAATTGAACTGGGGGGCTGAATTAGTCATGGGATAACGCTAGTGCATTTATGGCATCGGTGAGAGTGGAGACTATGACTATAGAAATGCCTTCAGGAGGGTTTTTGATCTCCTTCCGATTACCTGCTGGGGCTAGGAATATTTCAGCCCCGGCGGCTCGCGCTGAACGAATTTTCTCGTTGATACCGCCGATAGGACCGATTGTCCCATCGGCAGAAATAGATCCAGTCCCTGCGATGTGACGAGCCCTTAAAATATCCTGAGGAGTTAATAGTTCAATAACACCGATTGCAAAAGTCATTCCTCCGCTAGGACCCCCTGTGCGCTTCACATCAAAGTGAATATTCTTTTCCACCAAAAGATTTTTTGTGACACCGTACTGTGGGTTTGCCTTTAGAAAGTTCAACGCTGAATTGATTGCCTTGTTCTGCGAGTTGGTCATATCAGCTGTCGCACTTTTCTTTTCAGATTCAGCGGTTGTTCCAGGTGGGTAAATTGCAGCACGTGGATAAATCGCTTCATCACCGCGCAACCACGAGTAGAGAATTTCTGGTCCAATCAACCAATTATTGGGAGTTGTAACTCGCACAGACATTAAATCTAGCCGTCCAGTTGCTGGGTACGACTTTTGATTCTTCACAGTGATGATTGAATCAAAAATGTTTTGCGCAGATCCGGGCATTACTATTGCAAAAGGTAAAGGCGCAATAAGTGCACATGTAAAAAAAATTGTGAGTATGGCAATAACTATTCTGGGCAGCGGGGAGAATCGCATTACTTAAACCAGGTTAGCTAGTTGGCTCTGGACCAGAGTCTGATGTGTTTGCAGAGTTATTGTGTGGAAGATTTGTATTAATCCCGCTTGCATCACGAGCTTGAGAATCTCGAAGTGAATCTTGAAAGCGCTGGAACTGGCTTACCGAACGTTGAGTCCCTTGCTGATACTTTCCCTGAAATTTAGAGATCCATAAAACATAACCAAGTCCACCAATAAGGCCCATCGCAGGAACAATCCACCAAATTAAGGCTGTAGCTGCGCTCGACATGGTGTCAGCCTATCGGTTGCGGGAAGAAATCGGATGGATATCTGGTTACCCTCCTGAGAGGATTAACACATGACGCCATTTGGATTTACGCCTGATAACTCCGACGACGCCGAAAAAAATAATGGCGATGGATCGGTTGATTTTGCTGCAATGATGCAAAAAATGCAGCAGGAGATTCAAGACCAGTTCTCAAAATTAGGAATGGCGGATCCTGGTTTTGCACCATCTAGCGAAGTTTTACCCAAAACCATAGTTCGAGATACTGCGAAGAAGTTTGTTACTGCAAAAGGTTCGGCTCCCATAGGTGCAAACGATGTTGCAAAAGTTAATGAAGCCTTTGCAATTGCTGAGTTGTGGCTGAACGAGGCAACTTTTTTCCCTCAGTCAACAGCAATTGGAAACCCCACCCTTGCCCGAACCGATTGGGTTGATTCAACTCTTAAAGGTTGGCAGAGTTGTGTAGAGCCGCTTGCTTTGGGCTTAACCAGTGCCATGTCAGAGTTGCTTAATGACTCCGCTGGTGAAAATTTAGGTATGTCGCCAGAATCGCAGATGCAAATTCCCGTTGAAATGATTGCCACTCTGCTCCGTTCATTTATTGGCACACTAATGGCCACCCAGTTAGGTCAATCAATCGGAGGATTAGCTGGGACTTCCACAGGAATTCATGATGTTGGCCTCCCGCTGGTAGATCCGGTGTCTCCAGCATTGGTTCCTGAAAACATTAATGAGTGGGCACGCGATTTAGACATTCCCATCGATGAAGTACGTATATTTCATGCGCTTCGTGAAAGTGCAGGAGCGCGATTATTTGCGCATAACCCTTGGCTAGTTTCCTATATCAAGAGTGCAATTTCAGAGTATGCACGCGGTATTCACATCGATATCAATGCGATACAAAATCAAGCACAAGAGTTATTCGAAGCTTCTACTTCAGGGGCTACAGATTTCGATCCAACAAATCCTGAAAGTTTTACGATGGCGCTTAATGAAGGAATTTTCACACCCGAAGAGACGCCAACACAGCGAGAAGCGTTAGTTAAATTAGAAACAGTACTTGCACTTGTTGATGGTTGGAGCGAAACTATAGTTGCAATCGCCGCTGGAGATCGTTTACCAAATATTTCTGCTTTGCAAGAAACGCTACGGCGACGACGTGCAACATCTGCACCGACTCAGCAATTGTTTTCAAATCTTTTTGGCCTGCAAGTGTCACCACGACTTGCGCGGGAGGCATCTTCTTTTTGGAAGTCAGTTGGAACTTTGCGAAGTGTGGAAGTGCGAGATCAAATCTGGAGTGGAATTTTGCCAACTTCAGAGGACTTATTGACGCCCGAAAACTTTCTTACAAGTATCGAAATTCCGGATGACTTATCTTCACTCTAAAGTGATGCAAATCTTCTAGAAAGTTGTGCTGCTCTGAAAAAGAAAAGCGAACTCCCCGGGCGCTCATTCTGTGTCAGCCTTCCCCTTGCTGACATAGAACGGTTATCCGAGGAGTTCGTAGTTGTAAAGTAAATGGAAACGGCCTGAGAATCAACTGAGCACCACTTTGACAAACTACTTTTTTATCGTGTATTGGGAAAGAATTGCGTAATGGACCGATGAGCAGCCGTTGGCTCTTGGTCAAGCATGAGTACTTTGAGACTCCAGAGCAGCCAACCTGAGTTAAAAATTAAATCTCTCAACACATGGTTGAGGTTGTTTGATAGTTGCTGGCGGACAGATACCTTCGGATGGTGGTAGTAGATAGCTTTATGGACGAGGATGATTTCGCTGATGACGGGCAATTGGGCCGAGATGCCATCCTTCCTGGAATTTCTGAGGGTGAAATTGTGGTGATTCGCTCTACGCGCCGTAAGAAAAATATCTCTGCGTATAGGGCAGGTGGTCGCATCGTGGTTTCTATTCCTGCAAGAATGAGTAAAGCTGATGAGCGGGCGATGGTGCCTGAAATGGTCGCAAAGATACGTGCCCAGGAGGCTGCCATCACCATGAGTGAGAGCGCTTTGGCCACGAGGATTGATGAACTACTCCTGCAGTTAGCGCCAGAAATCACAATACGGCCTGCAATGGTCGGCTGGCGCGCTATGCGCGAGCGGTGGGGATCTTGCACCAGCGTGGACCGCACTATCCGGATTTCAGATCGCCTCAAAGGTGCGCCAGCCACCGCATTGGATTACGTCCTATTCCATGAGGCTATTCATCTAGAGATAAGTGATCATGGAGAGAGATTTAAGGCGATATTGGCACGATTTCCTCAGGCAGAGGTGGCATCTGCCTACTTGGATGGCTATGAAGCAGCTGAAACCGCGCTCGCCATGCCAAATGAGCTCAAGAAACTTCTCAATAAATAGGCCCTGATTAGCCTCAAAACATGGTTTTCGGGGGTATCCTCTTAAATAACAACGCCTGCCCCTAACGGGAAAAATCCCTTAGGGATGCATGTGTGGAGTGGAGGATGTGAATGTCAGACACATATAAAGGAACTGCTTACTGCGTTAAGTGCAAGGAAAAGCAGAGCTTGGAAGGAACCATTAGCGTCAGCGATTCAGGTCGCCGTACAGCTAAAGGCGTCTGCCCAGTCTGCGGTACCAAGATCAGCACTTTCCTTCCAAAAGCCTAGTAATTAAATTTCGCTCACCCTGAACTCTCGTTCAAAGCGCTGAGCGTCTAGCAGTAGGGAAAGCCCTTACCCCTTTGCGTGTAGGGGCTTTTTTCTTTCTTACTTGCACTGAGTAGTGCGTGCGTCACTCACTGTTCGCGGAGTGCAGTTGTGTCCACACTTTCACACATAATGAAAAACACACGACCCTGACGTGCGCATTCTTTGCCATATGACAACTACACATGAACCTGACGATCTTAAAATCACGGATGAAGATTCCAAACGCTTAGAAAAAATATCGTTGCTCCATGCTTCATATCCCCGCCTAAAAAATGGTGTCTACATTAGCAGGGCTTCAGTCAATAAAGAAAAATCAATCTATGTTGCAACATCAATTCACGCCATCGAGATTTTCCACGGAGGCGCACGAGCAATAATTGCAGAGCTCAATGGTTTGCAAACTCCGCTCGAAATCAGTCAGGTTTTGTCTGCACCGATTGAGTTGATTGACTTAGTCCTTGAACAACTCAAAGATGCAAATTTTATAGATACAGTTCGAAACAAAATCACGCTTCATAATCGATTTCAATCCTCAATCGCATCCCGAGCTGCTCACACCAAAGATCAAAGCTTGGATGCAGCTTTCAGTCAGTTACAGAAAAGATTAGCACCTGAACTCAGTCAAGCAACATGGATAGCTGGTGCTAATGATGGCGGAGTTAATCTGTTATCAGCGCGACAAAACTATGGAATTGAAATTTTTGGAAGCTCTCGTACCGCGGCGTTAATCTGTTCAATTCTGCTTGCAAGCGGAGTTACCAATACTCGGATAGCACTCTCATCGACACAGCAGCACCCCACAATCATTGATTCTGATTTGGGCACAGGTGCTCTGCGAGTCAGCGATATCGGGCTAAGTTTTCGAGGTCGCCTTGAGGAACTATCTCGCGAATGGTCACTTTTCCCAGTTTCATCTAACCACGGATCCATTCATAAAGCCTTACCACAGTCGCTTCCGGAGAAGACTTTGCGAGTTGTTGTTGGAAACTTTGACCCGGAATTAGTTGAGCAGTTCAATCGTGGCGGTCAAGACCACCTCATTGTTGGCAAGAGCGCTGGAGGAGTTGCATTATGTGGGCCGCTTGTACAACCTGGATTCACACCGTGTCTTCAATGTTTAGCACTTGCAAACGAAGAGCGAAATGGAAAAATTCATCGCCAATTGGTTGCTACTCATGGAACTAGTGAAGAGATGCCAATTGCTATGGCACACCATGTAGCCGCCATTACCGCTCACGCAATTTTGGATTTTATCGACACTGGAACGTCAATACTCATGGGATCACAGCTGCATCTGAGCTTTCTCGAACCTTTAATTCCAGAAACTAAACGATTTTCGCGCCACCCGAACTGCCGATGCATTTGGAGCACGACTTCTGCAGAGGGGAATCTGAATGGAGGTGAGACTAAAAAGGCTATCGAGCTTTTTGGCAGCAAGCTGATATTAGAAATGAATGAAGATTCTACGGCTAAGAGATGAACTAGATATGCACAAGGCTTATCTGGGCCGAGAGTTTCAATCATTCTAACCAGAAGACTTACCCAATCAACCCAGACCAAACAACCCATAACATTGGAGAAATAATGAACAATCTTTTAACAAAACTTGTAAAGGCAGAGATTACATTTCGCGCCGAATTAACCCGAGTTCATAAAAATTTTTATGCAAACCTTCGTGATGACCGCGGTGATGTGCCCGGGTGGGTCCTCGTGGTGTTGATGACAACTGGTTTAGTGACGGCAATATGGACAATCGCAGCTCCACGCTTGACGGCAATACTCAAGAATTCACTGGATGCCATGAATGGAATTCGTTAAAAGCTGAACTAATCGAATCCTTCCACCCTCATTAATTTCTAGTGACAACCATTTCTAGTGACAACCATTTCTAGTGACAACCATTTCTAGTGACAACCATTTCTAGTCACAACCATTTCTAGTGACAACCATTTCTAGTCACAACCATTTCTAGTCACAACCATTTCTAGTGACAACCATTTCTAGTCACAACCATTTCTAGTGACAACCATTTCTAGTAAGGAAAATTAAATGAGAACAGGGATCAGAAGATTTCTTGAAGCTTTAAAGCAGGATGATGGAAATGTTGAAAGCACATTGGTTCTCATCCCGTTATTGATACTTTTTCTCATCGGTATTGAGCTGATAATTGCCACAAACCTGCGCAATGGTGATGCCGCAATTGCGCAAGGCGAAGCATCTATGAGAGCGATTAGTGGTGAGGTGCGAGCTAGCGATGAGCTAATTGAGTTAAATTCGAGTGATCAATTTTCACATATACGTGTGCTGATTACACACCGGCAAACTAGTTTGCCTCAGTTGGTGCCAGGCTTAATCGCATTACTGGGCGGAGCTTCAGCCACAGATGTGAGAGGTGCCGCAGTTATGGAATCACTCAATTGAACGGACCAAACCTCGAAACAGCAAACTTAGCATTGTCAAAAGGCGATAGATCAAAGTTAGAATTTTTCCAGTTCGGGAAAGTGTTCCGAAACCTGAAAACACTTTTGGAATGGCTGAAGCAGGATAGCGGTAGTGCGATAGTTGAGTTTGTAGCACTTGCAATTCCTCTTTTTATCCCAATTTTTATCTATTTAAACAATTTTATATCGATAAGTGGAAATGAAGAGATAGTAAGAGTTTTAGCGCGAGAAGGCCTACGCGCTTATGTAGTGAGCGAGAGCGATCATGCTGGGCGACAAGTTTCTGCACAAGCAATTTCGGTTATTGCACACCATCTTGGGCTCTCGAATTTAGAGATTGCTACTTTGTCAGCCCAGTATGCGTGTTCAGAGAATCCATGTCTATCTCCAAATGGACAAATCCAGATTACGGTTTCATACATTGATACAAGCACACATCGCACAGTTATTGCATCAGCACAGGAACAAGTAACCCCCTGGCTATGAGCATACATTTACCTGGCTATGAGCAAACATTCACATGGCTGTTAACAGCAATCCCCATGAATGTGAGCGAATAATCTCGTGACTGTAAAATTGTTGCGCCGACACACTTTCAGCGATGAGAAAGGATCGCTAAGTGTTGTAATCATTGGTTTATTTCTTATTACTGTTGCCTCATTGATGGTGATGACTGATGTTGCAACAGTTTTGGTTGCAAAGCGTTCATTAGCACAAGCTACAGAAGCTGCAGCTCAACGTGGAGTCCACTCCTTAAATACTTCAGCGTATTACACCGGGAAAGGAACGATGCTGACTGCTCCTCTCGCACTTCTTACAAATCGCGACCATGCGCCAATCCCAATTGACTGCAATCGAGCAGTACTAGATGTGATTCTCGAATTACATAACTGGAGCAATGACCAAGGATCTTTGAAGCGCCGGGAGTTGCAGGGATTAGTGTTGACAGATTTGCAATGCGATGGAACTTCATTAGAAGTCTCAACCTATGCCGAAATTAAATTCCCATTTGTTGTGCCTTTTTCAACGATGAATTCAGCGAATTTAACGTCCACTGTTGGAGCAACGAACCAAGTGCGCGATGGCTTCTATCTGTTTGGTGTTCGACTGTATTAACCCCGCTTGCATAATTTGCGAGTCCCAATTCAGGATTTTGCCTGCATAATGGCGTGGGACTACTGGGCTATCCTTCATCCATGGCAGCGCGTGAATATGCATTAGAGATCGATGCGATTAATGCCACCTTAGTTTCCATTGAAAAAGTCTTGGACTTACCAAAATTACGGGCCCAGTCTGTGGAGTTAGAAAAAGAGGCAGGAATCCCTGACCTTTGGGATGACCCAGAAAATGCTCAGAAGATAACTAGTCGTTTATCAAGAGTCCAGGCAGAGATAAATAAGTTGACGGGACTGCGAAGGCGCGTTGAAGATTTACCTATTCTCTTTGAACTTGCAGCAAGCGAGCCAGATGGATCTGGAGTTTATGATGCCGAACGCGAGTTAGATGCCGTCAAGAAATCCATAGGTGAGTTAGAGGTTCAAACGCTGCTCAATGGTGAGTACGACGATCGCGATGCATTAATAACTATTCGTTCAGAGGCAGGAGGAGTAGAGGCCGCTGATTGGGCAGAGATGATTATGCGAATGTATTTACGCTACTGCGAGCGCCATAATTATCCAGTTGATGTTTTAGAAACTTCATATGCAGAAGAGGCTGGAATAAAATCAACCACTTTTCGTGTCACTGCGCCGTATGCATATGGCACATTATCAGTGGAGCAAGGTACGCATCGCTTAGTTCGCATCTCACCGTTTGATAGTCAAAGTCGCCGCCACACATCATTTGCCGGAGTTGAAGTTGTACCTGTTGTTGAACAAAGTGATCATGTTGAGATTGATGAGAAAGAAATTCGTACAGATGTGTATCGCTCTTCTGGGCCTGGTGGTCAAGGCGTTAACACGACTGACTCAGCAGTGCGGTTAACTCATATTCCAACCGGCATTGTTGTCTCATGCCAGAATGAGCGATCTCAAATTCAGAACAAGGCAACTGCAATGGCAGTGCTTCAATCGAAACTCTTAGAACGACGCCGACAAGAAGAGCAGGCCAAAATGAACGCCTTGAAGGGAGATAACTCTGGATCCTGGGGCAACCAAATGCGCTCTTATGTTTTAGCGCCTTATCAAATGGTGAAGGATTTACGCACAGATTATGAAACGGGAAACACGTCTGCGGTTTTAAATGGCGAAATTGATGAGTTCATCGAAGCGGGAATTCGTTGGCGCCGTAGTTCATAAGCACCCTATGACTGAGGTTCACAATCACTCCTCCACTTTGATGCTGGAAATTGCGGCGTATTGGCTTAATCTCACACTTTTTATAGGCTAAATTGCGCGTTAGATGTGCGGATTGACTGCATATCTACATAAACTAAGGCCAGAGTGCTCGCGGGAAATAGGACGTGAGCCTGAACTTTTTCGGGAGATTTAGATGATTCGTTTTGAGAACGTCACCAAGGTCTACTCGGGACAAGAGCGCCCTGCACTCGACTCAGTCAGCCTAGAAATAGTTAAAGGTGAGTTTGTTTTTCTCGTCGGATTATCAGGTTCTGGTAAGTCAACTTTTCTACGTTTAATTTTGCGCGAGGATCGTCCTACCTCAGGAATTATTCATGTGGCGGGCAAAGATCTTGGAACTCTTGCTAGCCATAAAGTGCCAGAACTTCGCCGACAGGTTGGAACCGTCTTTCAAGATTTCCGACTTTTGCCGAATAAGACGATTACTGAAAATGTAGCTTTCGCTCTGCATGTATTGGGATATTCACAAAAAGAAATCAACCGTGAAGTCCCAGAAGTCTTAGAGCTCGTAGGGCTAGAGGATAAAGGCGATCGTTTACCATCAGAGATTTCAGGAGGAGAACAACAGCGCGTGGCCATTGCACGTGCCTACGTAAGTCGTCCACCAATTTTGATTGCTGATGAGCCAACTGGAAATCTTGACCCAGCTACAAGTGTGGGAATTATGAAGTTACTTGATCGGATTAATCGCGAGGGTACAACTGTATTAATGGCTACGCACGACTCGGGAATCGTAGACCAGATGCGCAAGCGGGTTATTGAGTTAGACCTAGGCCACGTGATCCGCGATCAAGTTCGTGGCGTCTATGGATACACGGGTTAGTGGCGTATTCAGATGTATAGGGTTACACGGGTTACACGGGTTACACGGGTTACACCTGTTATTGGCGTATTCAGATGAGTGAGGAATAAGAGATGCGTGCACGGTTTCTATTAAGTGAAGTAGGTATTGGGCTTCGTCGTAATTTGACGATGACTTTTGCTGTAATCGTAACGACAGCAATCTCACTGTCATTGCTTGGAATCGGTTTGCTTGCAAATGCACAAGTTGGGGCAATGAAAGATTATTGGTACGACAAGATTGAGGTTTCTGTCTTTTTGTGTGGGTCGCTTTCAGAGGCACCATCGTGTGCTGGAGGAATCGTCACATCGGCGCAGCGTCTTGCCATTCAACAAGATATTCAAAGCATGCCTGCCGTAGCGAGCGTTTTCTATGAGTCACAGTCACAAGCTTTCGCGCGGTTCCAAGAGCGCTTTAAAGAGTCTGCAATCGCTCAAAATGTGACTGCCGATCAGTTACCGGAGTCCTTCCGTGTGAAACTAAAAGATCCCACCCAGTTTGCCGTCATTGTGAGTGCTTTCTCTGGCCGACCTGGAGTTGATGTTGTACAAGATCAAAGAAGTATTCTGGAGAAATTTTTTAAGCTCTTAGAGGTTTTGCGAAATGGCGCACTACTAGTTGGTCTTGCATCAGTACTGACTGCTGCGCTTTTGATTAGCAACACTCTGCGAATCGCTGCATTCAATCGTCGCCGCGAAACCGGAGTGATGAAACTCGTCGGTGCATCCTCGTGGTCGATTCAACTTCCCTTTCTTCTAGAAGGAGTAATTTCAGCAATCATCGGTTGGGCGCTCGCGACAGGGCTATTGGCCGGATTAAAGAGTGTGGTGGATTCAAAAGTCGCACCGTTGCTCACGTTCACTAAGTTTTTCGGCTGGAATGAAGTATGGGTTGCATCAGGCTATTTATTTGCAACAGGCTTGCTAGTCTCAACAGCGGCATCCGTGATCACGCTACGCCGCTACTTAAAAGTTTAACTTACGACTTTTAACCACTCATGTGGTGACGTTGCGCCACCGCGTTTGGGTCAATGCATGTCACTCTTAATGAGAGAATAAGCACCACAGTGATAAAGCGAGATGGCTCGTTTTTTAAGTGAGGGTGGTGATGCGGTTATGGTTAAAGAGATTGGCCGCAAAGTTATTGCCCAAAATAAAAAGGCACGTCACGATTACTCAATAGAAGATGTCTTTGAGTGCGGCATGGTATTAATGGGCACAGAGGTGAAATCGCTTCGACTAGGTCGGGCTTCCCTTATTGATGGCTTTGCGATGATTAATGACGGAGAACTATGGCTCAGTGGTGTCCATATTCCCGAATACACCGAAGGCACATGGACGAATCACACTCCCCGACGCGATCGTAAACTTCTCGTGCACAAGTCTGAGCTCACAAAATTAATGGCAAAACTTAAAGACTCAGGAACAACGTTGGTTCCACTTTCTCTTTATTTTAAAGACGGAAAAGCCAAAGTTGAAATCGCCGTTGCTAGAGGTAAAAAATCGCACGATAAGCGGCAGGCGATAAAGGCTAGAGAGGCAGATCGCGAAGTCGCGCGCGTTGTGTCCCGCGGGAGTTCAGGAAAGAGCGGGAAAGCTTCAAAGCGTTACGAGGATTAACCTTTTTTAGATTAATCATTTATACTTAATCCACCGCCGCTTCGATACCTCAATTTTTGGGGTAATGCTGCGACGGCAAGTACTACTTGATAATTAATGCCATGTACTAATTGACAATTAAATAGGGGAAAGAAATACGTTTCTTTTTCTCCAAACGTGACTTCATTCGTGCGTCAAGGACGGGAGATTTAACTCCTCAACATTGATACACGCAACGAATAGAGGTTTACAACTTGGGGGTGAACGGTCTCGACTTTGGATGTTGAGGCAGGGGAAGCGGGCCGAGGAAGCCGGAATGATCTCGTAAACCAATAATCCGTGCAAAAAATAACTGCTGACACAAATCAGCAAGCTTTCGAACTAGCTGCATAAGCAAGTATCGAAGCCGTTAGCCCAGATGCCGCTCTCGATCTGGAATCTAGCGTCGACAGAGAGCTCTTCATCGCGTTGGTGTTGCGAACAACGTGAGAGAACAGTTTCGCAAATGAGTTCGTCGAAGAGTCGTGTGGAAAAACTTCGGGACTGAGAAAGCGTTAATCACACTACGCCCGTAGAAGCCCTGTTTTTGCACCGAAGGACCCGGGTTCGATTCCCGGCACCTCCACAAATGTCTCCTAAGTTTTGATGGAGGCGACTCCTGAGTTTTGATGGAGGAGTTTGCGCACTACCAAGTCAATTAACTATCGCGAGCCAAAAATTAATTAATGCTGGCCAAAAAATTAATTAATGCTGACCCTCTGGACCATGCCCATCATTTCCACCAGAACGTCCATTACGACGCCACTTCATAACTGGACCATACTGCTCACCTGAATCCGAATTACCTTGTGAACCATTGCGTCGCAGTCCGAACTGTGAAAGCAATGGCCCAATTATTCTTACTTCAGGAAAATATTCACGACGGATGGCGATGTAGGCCATAGCAACTCCAAATAGGCCAATTAAATGCACAGGCAGGGGAAGCTCGGCGTTAAAAAGGAACGTTGACCCGACCATGAGCGACATTGCAATGATGAAACCGTGAACTATTCTTTTTAGAATAGTGAGGAGAATATGTCGTGTTGGGATCATTGTTATGAGGATTGCTAAGGGACCACCTAAAATAACTATCATCATCAACATCACGACTAGATATGCAAGACCCTCCATTACAACCCCTCCCATTCATCGCGAATTATCGCGAATGACGCCATATCTATTTGAACCTCATCGAATCGACGAGATTTCTTACGTAGTATGCCTTCAAGGGTATACCCAGCAGATGAAAGTAGTTTCTTGGACGCCAAGTTTTCTATATCAACTAACGCCTCAATGCGCTCAAAGCCCATCGAATTAAAGCCAAAATCAGTCAATACACGCACAGCTGTGGTGCCAACCCCTTTGCCGCGCATATCGGCGCTAATCCAGTAGCCAATTTCTGCGGTGAGATCTGGCAAATCCATGCTGTGGAATGAGATCACACCAGCGAATTCCTTATCAGCACCGTTTCCGAAATCAATTGCGAATGCAAGCTCTGTTTTTTCTTTAATGGAACGAGGTGTTTTTTCGCGGATAAAAAACTCTGCGTGTCCTAATGTGTAATTAGCGGGGACTCGAGTGAAACGTGGAATGACTGGATCCTGGCACCCTGAGAAAATATTCTGGATGTCGCCTTCTCCCAACTCTCTCAATGTAATTAACCCAGAGTGCAGTGTAGGAACTTGCGTTGGCCACCAAATCATTGCGTAAGTATGTCACCTTAAACGTTTTCATCAACGGGGCGAGCGGGAACAAAGTATTTCTTTCCAACTGGTGAAGTCCATTCACATGAACCATCAATATTGCTGACTAAATCCCACCGCCCATGTGTTTTTAACCGATGATGACGTCGGCACAGTAGACCTAGATTTTCTGGTTTCGTTTCACCCCCAGTTTCCCAACTTTGGGCATGATCAATATCGGAACGAGATGCTGGTTGTCTACAGCCGGGGAATCGACAAGTGCGATCTCGCGCGAGTAAGAAATCTATTAAAGCTTGTGGAGGCTCGTATTTTTCTCGACCATAATCTAAAAGGTTTCCAGTTTGCGGATCTGTAATAAATCTTTTCCATGTGGCATCTGATGCTAGTTCACGTGCAACCGAGGCCGGGATTGCTCCGTATCCCGAAAGTTGACCGGGATTTTCTGCCAAACCAAGCAACGTTGGAAGGTCAATTGTTACATTTATAGTCACTGGGCGACGATGTGGGCGAACTACATCAACATTGCTTGCTAATGCTTTCGAGAGAATTGCTGTGAGAGCATCAGCGCGTTTGTTATCGGCAGAGAGTAAAGACCATGTGTCTGTCGCGGTTTCTGCGTTATTGCCACCTGCGCATTCGCGGTCATTTGCTTTTTGGTTGACTAAATAATCACTTCGGTTTTTCTCATCAATCTCATTCATCTTCAAGATATAAGCCTCAATAGATTTCATTACCGTCTGCGCATCCTGGGCAGGTAAAATCGCAACAACTGTGGCCATACCATCAGCCTCGTTGTAGCAACTGACACGACGCGTTTCACGAGCACGATCGACAACTTGCTCAAACTCTTCAGGAGCTAACTGGGCGATGGTGGTTCGAACCTTATTGGCGACTTGTGCTGGAGTATGAAATTCAGCATGAGCTAATGCGCGCTCTTCAATCTGATAAATTGCGAATTCACTAATTCCATCACGAATGGCTGTAGCAGTCTCCTTTGCAATCACAGTTGCGTGTGATGCAGAGATCTCACCCATTGCAAGGGCTGAGCAAGTATTAGGAAGATGATTCACCAAGGTTCGCGCAACATCGATGCGCATCTGCGCAGTTCCTCCGGAAAGGCGCAATGCCGCAGCAATATCTTCGCGCTCTGATTCATCAACTCCATCCCATGGTTTTTCGGGACTAGATGGATTGATTCCGGCGACTGCAATAATCGCTCTTTGCATCAACGCTTGCAGCCACGCATTTTGGCGTTCAAGAGCACTCAAATAATCAATTCTGGAACTAGGCGTTAAGTCAGCGGGATCAATTGCAACAAGGCCAGTCAAAGTTATAATTCCAGGAAACGCAGCTAGTAACGCAACAACTTGTGAATTCAAATCATTATCCATGTAAATGTTTTCGGTTAAGCTATGGGCGATGGTGCCGGCTGATTCCGTTCCATTAACGCCGGCTGAAATAGTTTGTGTGGATTTATCGTGGGTAGTATGAGAAGAGAGTGCCTTGTAGAAAGCCGGTTTAATCGCTGCACTTGTCATAGGTGAGACTCTCTATTGAGCCTCTGACATTCTTAAGAAGTTATTAACAGCCCAATTTTAAGCAAAGTGACTTGACGTTCCAACTCACCGAATTTACCCCTCTTGCATTTCACTTGGAGCTCCATGCACATTAAGCACCTCGGCCGTGTCCTTTTTTGCACCACTTGTTGCACCACTTGTTGCACCACTTGTTGCACCACTTGTTGCGACATTCGGCTTTGAGCCCTCACCACCACGAGTCAAAGGCTTCTTAGCGTCCTCTTTGTAAATCGCTGGAATAGTTCCTAGTAAGCCTTTTTGGAAATCCTCAAAAGCTTGCAGAACTTCTTGCTTGGTGTTCATCACAAATGGCCCCATCCACGCCACTGGCTCTTTGATAGGCGCACCACCTAATATAAATAGCTCTAGCGCCGGAGAGCGACTCTCCTGTTGATCTGCAGCACGCACAACGATTGTGTCACCATCACCAAAGACGGTTGTCTGACCTGTATGTACTGGTCGATGTTCATCTCCAACGTAACCAAAACCTGCGGCAACATATACAAGTGCGTTGTAATCCTTGCGCCACGGCAAGCGAAGCTCAGCCCCAGCTGCAATGGTTGCATGAATCAATGTAATCGGAGTCTGCGTTGTTCCAGGACCACTGTGCCCATCAACTTCGCCGGCGATAACTCGAATTAATGCTCCGCCGTCAGTTGAAGATAAAAGTGCAACATCTTTTGCGCGCACATCTTGATACGCCGGTGTACTCCACTTTTTTTCTGCTGGCAAATTAACCCAGAGTTGAAAACCGTGAAATAACCCACCAGACATCACTAAATGTTCTGGGGGAGTTTCAATATGCAAAATTCCAGCACCAGCTGTCATCCATTGTGTGTCACCATTTGAAATTGTTCCACCACCACCGTTGTTATCTTTATGGTCGAAAATTCCATCAATAATATAAGTGACGGTTTCAAAGCCGCGATGCGGATGCCATGGAGTTCCCTTTGGTTCTCCCGGTGCGTATTCAACTTCGCCCATCTGATCCATCATGATGAATGGATCGAGTTGGGCCATATCGATTCCAGCAAATGTTCGACGCACTGGAAAGCCTTCGCCCTCATACCCTTGCGGCGCAGTTGTAATACTTTTGACCGAGCGGGCGCGTGCACCGATAACCTCATTCACACGAGGTAAGACAGTTATATCGGCAACGGTTACAGCTGGCATTTTAATTCTCCTTGGGTCCCAATAAGGATAGTTGAACATTCAACTACCTGCAAGCTCATAATTATTCACATCACTAACACAAGCATTTAGGCTTGGGCCATGCTCACCATTCAATGTATAACTATCGATTGTCAGGATCCAATTGCGCTTGCAACATTTTGGGCACAAGTTCTCGACTGGAAAATTGGCGAAGGGGCTACTCACGATGAGGCCTACATCGAAAAATCTCCAGACTCATCTCGTGGTGAAAACTATCCAGATTTGCTCTTTATAAGAACACCAGACACAAAGAAATCTAAAAATAGAATTCACTTAGATCTTCGCCCAAAGAATCAGTTAACAGAAGTTGAGCGATTAGTAAAAATCGGTGCAAAAAGGATTGAAATTGGACAGTCAGTAGATCCTGATACAACATGGATTGTTATGGCAGACCCCGAAGGAAATGAGTTTTGCGTACTGAAGCCGCTTGACTAGAGAGCTTTTAGCGCAGTGACAACTTTTGTTAGCGAAGCCTTAGCATCGCCAAACAAGAGCATTGTCTTCGGATCATACAGAAGCTCATTTTCGATTCCAGCAAAACCTGGACGCATCGAACGCTTCAAGAAGATAACATTGGCTGCGTTAGCAACTTTTAAAATTGGCATTCCATAGATTGGACATCCCGGAGTATTTTCAGCCGCTGGATTAACTACATCGTTAGCACCGATAACGATTGCAACATCGGTCTGACTAAAAGTTGGATTAATCTCATCCATCTCCTCTAGTTGATCATATGGAACATTTGCTTCGGCAAGCAGAACGTTCATGTGCCCTGGCATGCGACCCGCAACTGGATGGATTCCATATGCAACTTCAATGCCTTTAGAAAGCATGAGGTCTGCAAGTTCGCGCACCGTGTGTTGTGCCTGTGCAACTGCTAAACCAAAACCAGGCACGATAACAACGCGACGTGCATAGTTCAACAAAATCGCTACGTCATCTGGAGAACCCGAGCGCACTGGACGCTCATCGGCAGCCCCGCTAGTGTCTTGTGCTTTAGCCGTAAATGCACCAAAGAGTGTTCCAAATAATGAACGTCCCATTGCCTCTGCCATTAGTCGCGTCAAGATTGTGCCTGAAGCACCAACCAATGTTCCGGCAATGATTAAGAGAACTGAATCTAGAACGTACCCGCTGGCTGCAACAGTTAAACCAGTAAATGCATTCAGCAATGAGATAACAATGGGCACATCTGCACCGCCAACTGGAAGCACAAAGAGCACTCCAAAAAGAAGGGAAAGTCCAGCAAGAATGAGAAGTGGCGTTGTTCCGAGTGCGGCAACGACCCAGCCGCCAACTCCGATAACGCTGACTAGCGTGGCGGCGATGATGAACCGCCCGGCAGGGAAAATAACTGGTCGAGTCGTCATCAGTTCTTGCAACTTCATGAAAGTGATAATCGATCCGCTAAATGAGACACAGCCAACGATCACAGTAAATACTGTGAAGATAACTTCAGCTTTAGTTGCCCCGCTACCAAGGTGAAGGTATTCAACGATTGCAACGAGTGCAGCTGCGCCACCACCAACACCATTAAATAGTGCAACAAGTTGTGGCATCTGTGTCATCTCAACTTTACGTGCAGCCGGAACGCCAACAGCAAGACCAACCGCCATTGCACCAACAATCCAACCAAGATTATTAAGGGGAAGCGATGAGCCTGGGTTTGAATAGAAAAAAACAACAACTGTTGCCAGCGTTGCACCAAAAGCTCCAATCAAGTTTCCACGGCGTGCAGTCTTTGGGTGTGAAAGGCCTTTAAGCGCCAAAATAAATGCAACACCCGCAGCTAAGCCGATGAGGTCATACAGAGTACGGCTCATTTTTTCTTTCCTTTGAACATTTCCAGCATTCGATCGGTAACAACAAAGCCACCCACCATGTTGATTGTTGCCAGGACGATTGCTGCAACTGCAAGACCAAGTTCTAGATTAGTTTCACTGTGGTCTGCGACGATGATTGCACCCACCAGAATCACACCGTGAATGGCATTTGCACCAGACATAAGGGGTGTATGCAAAGTTGATGAAACTTTAGAGACGACTTCAAAACCCACAAAAACCGCCAAAACGAAGATCGAAATAACCGCTATCGGCTCCATTTATCTACCTCCTGCATTTCTACGGGCTCCATCATGAGTGACTGCCGCCCCATTGATAATTTCATCCTCGAAATCAATTGCGAATGCGACCTTGGCCTCATCCTTAGCCGGGGTTGTAAAGAGAGTTAAGAGATTTACAACGTTGCGTGAGTACAAGAACGAGGCATGGAAGGGAAGCTGGCTTGGGACATCTTTGCCGCCCCAGATGCGGACTCCGCCCGCTGTAGAAACGATTTCTCCAGGTTTTGAACCTTCAACGTTTCCGCCAGTTTCAGCGGCTAAGTCGATGATGATTGTGCCTGGGGCCATTGAATCAATCATTGCTTGCGTCATCAAACGTGGTGCTTGGCGACCCGGAACCGCTGCGGTTGTAATAACCACATGAGATTTAGCAATGTAGGGAGTTAGTAGCGCCTGCTGCTTAGCTGCGCGATCATCGGTCATCTCGCGCGCGTAACCACCAGAGCCTTCTAAAGCTTCGAGTTCTAGTTCAATAAAAGTTGCACCCATTGAACGAACCTCATCGGCAGATGCCGGACGAACGTCATATGCCGATACAACTGCGCCTAAGCGACGCGCAGTTGCGATCGCTTGTAAACCTGCGACACCTGCACCAAGAACTAATACTTGTGCTGGTGTTACGGTTCCTGCAGCAGTCATAAGCATTGGGAAAAATCGTGGAGATAGTTCAGCGCCAACAAGTGCTGCGCGATACCCCGCACACAAAGCTTGTGATGAAAGCGCATCCATAGATTGCGCACGAGAAATTCGCGGGACTAATTCAAGAGAGAAAGTAGTTACGCCCGCTGTCACTGCCGCTTCAATTGAATCGATGGCGGTAACGGGAGACATGAAACTTACTGTCACTGCGCCCTTTTTTAATGAAGACATCTGAGTTGGCGTTAGCGGTTGCACTGAGAGAACGGCGTCGGCGTCGCTCAGAACTTGTCCTTGTGAGACCGTTGCACCAGCGCTCACATAATCAGCATCCGTTGCTTGGGAATGCACTCCAGCACCAGTTTCGACAGCGACTTCGAAACCTAGTCGAGTTAATTTATTAATGATGTCGGGAACAAGCGCCACGCGCTTTTCACCCTCACGAATTTCTTTAGGTACGGCTATGAGCATGCGGGAAATACTACTGGCTAGAGCCTTTGAGGTCACCTCTAATAAGGTGATACAAAAGAGATTGAATCGTTGTACGGCGGTGATACGCCTCTCGCCAAATAAGTGATCTTGTTCCGTCTATTACAGAGGCTTCGACCTCTTCTCCACGATGTGCAGGTAAACAGTGCATGAACACTGAATCTTTTTGAGTAAGTGACATTAAATTTTCAGTAACAGCAAATGGTGAGAGTGCCACCACTTTTTCATCTCTTTCATCGTCAGAGTCACCCATCGACATCCACACATCGGTATACAAGACACTTGCATCCTGTGCCGCAGCTTCTGGGTCATGCAATATTTCGATTTTTCCACCGCTTTGCAGTGCAATTTTTTGTGCAACTGCAACTACTAGTGGATCTGGTGCCCATGCACCTGTTGGTGTTGCAGTGACAACGTGTGCACCCATGATGGCCCCCATCAACAACCAAGAATGAGACATATTGTTCCCATCACCTAAGTAAACAAACTTACGGCCCGAGATATCTTTTCCGAATTGCTCACGAATTGTTAACCAATCTGCAAGTAATTGTGTTGGGTGATCATCATCGGTGAGAGCATTAATAACTGGAATCGATGCATGAGTACCAAGTTCATTAACATCAGATTGAGCAAAAGTTCGAATGATGAGTGCACTGCAGTACCCACTAATTATTCTTGCCGTGTCGGCAATGGTTTCACCTCTACCCAATTGAAGTTCATCACCACGAATAAAGATTGGGGTTCCACCAAGATGTGCTACAGCCGTCTCGGATGAGAGTCGAGTTCTTGTTGAAGGCTTAGTCATATATATCGCAACTGTTTTGTTGGCCAGCGCGGTATTGGAGCGAAGTGGATTAGCCGCAAACTCGGCGGCCGTATCGAGTAAAAGCTCAACATCTGCGCGGCAGAGATCTTGGGTTCTGAGTAAGTCCTTCATTTGCGAATTCTACCCGTAGTTTCAGGGTTGCCGAAGGTATTCTTACCTGATGGGCATCTTTCGAAACACCACACCCGAGACCGAGTCACATACCGATCTCTTAACGCGGCCTGTCCTTGAAGAAGATGATGGCGGTCACGATCGTTTCGCACACTATGTAAAGAAGGACAAAATCGTTGAATCTGCAGTGACCGGTAAAGCCGTTAGGGCACTCTGTGGAAAAAAGTGGATTCCATCTCGTGACCCCGAAAAATATCCCATCTGCCCAACGTGCAAAGAGATTCACGCCGGTTTGAAAAACGAACCTGAAGACAAATAACGATGGTGCGCAAGTTTCGCGTCGCAACCGCTTTAGCAATATGTGCGGCAATATGTATTTCACTTCCAGTTAGTTGGGCAGACAACCAACCTCGCACAATCGTCAGTGGATGGATACCTTATTATTCGGTGAAAACAGTAATGCCTTTTATCAAAAAGATTCCTAGTACGACTGCTGCGATTCTTGGTGCCCCAGTTACATGTGAGGCAAATGAATATTCGCCGGAGGATTTAGCACTTTTGAACTCTTCCTATCTTTACGCGAATAAAGACTTAATGAAAGAAGTAATGCCATTTTGGTTCACTCTAAAATCTCCAACAATAATTCGAAATGATTATACGACTGGCAATCCTTCATGGCCTATGGCGGATACTCTTTGTTTGATGCGTAAAACTGGGCTAAAGATTATTCCCACAATTACTGATGGCACAGATAAATTAGTTTTAGCCAGTTATTTAGCTAAGAGTGAAATTCGGGGAACTATTGTGACTTCCATAGTTGATCTTGTGAATAAAAATGGATTTGATGGAATTGATTTGGACTTTGAAGGCTTTGCTTTTGTGGATGGGAATACAACATGGGCAAAGACAGCCCCTAATTGGGTTCTGTTCATACGAGAACTAAGTACTCAACTTCACCTTTCACAAAAACTACTTTCAGTAACTGCTCCATATGCATTCAACCCGAGTGAGAAACAAAAGGGTTACACGGTTTATGCATGGGCAGACATTGCTGCAAGCATTGATCGCCTGCGCATCATGACCTATGACTATTCGGTCGCAAAACCTGGCCCAATTGGTCCAATTTCATGGACTGAAAAAACTTTGAAATATGCAATTAGCATTATGCCAGCATCAAAAGTATTCATTGGTTTGCCCGGATATGGCCGTGACTGGATTACGTCAATTGTTGGAACGTGCCCTACCTCGGCACCTCCGGGTTTAACAAAGTCAGCTAAAGCTGCGACTTTTAAGATGAGTTATGCGACTGCAAAAGCAGCTATCGATCAAGCGGTACCTGTCTTTGATGAGAAAAATAGTGAAGCAACTTATTCTTATGTAAAAACCTTTAATGGATTAACCCCCAAAGGCTCGGCAACTTCTTGTGTAGTTTCAAGAACTGTTTGGTATCAAAATGAGCGAAGTTTTACGGAGCGAATGAATCTAGTTGCACAATATCGATTAGGTGGTGCGGCACTTTGGACTTTGGGTATGGAAGATGCTGGTGCGACTACAGCGATGCGAAATGTTGCTCTTGCGATTGCCCCAGATATTGTAACGAGCCAATTAACCATTCAAAATAGTGAAGCCAATCAAGTTTCCTATGGTGATATTTTCTTACTTAATGGTTTATTGACATTTAATGATAAATCACCAGTTGCTGAATTAGCCGTGAGCATCGAAATGAAGCGTGCGAATGAAATCACATGGACAAAAATTGCCGAATCAACAACTGATCGAGATGGCGCAATCTCAGTGCCAATCACACTTGCAGAATCTGCAGCTTTCCGAATGAGGACTGAAGGCACTTGGGAGCGTGCAGAGTCTGTTAGTAATGAACAGAATGTGAGCGTGCGCCCAAAGATCACGATTAATCATCCAAGTTCTATAAGACGGGGCGACCCGATTGAAGTAAAAGGATTTGTGTTACCTCGGACTTCTGGCGCGAGTGTCATCATTCAAAGAATGATTGCTGGAAAGTGGCAAAATGGCGCTACAAGTAGCCTCACTGATTTCAATGGCGAGTTCGTACTCAAGGCCTCCCAGTCAGAGAGAGGTGTCATAACCATGCGAATACAAGTCGGTAATGGTGCACAAACCTTTTATTCTCAAGAATTTTCGGTTGTGGTGAGATAGTTATGGTCAAACTAGATGAGGCAGTAGATGCAAAAATTGATGAAGCAATAAAAGAATTGTTTAGTAGTGAAAAGCCATGGATAACTATTGTCTGGGATGACCCAGTAAATCTAATGTCGTATGTGACATATGTATTAATGGAGTTATTTTCTTTTCCCAGAGAAAAAGCTCACGAAATAATGATGCAGATTCACACTCAAGGTAAAGCTGTTGTCTCAACAGGCAGTCGTGAAGAAATGGAACATGATGTGGCACGTCTCCATGAATATGGATTATGGGCAACTCTCCAACGTGGGGATCAAGTAATATGAGCAAGGATTCTAGTGAAACGCCAACCGGATTTAATCGGCATGGAAGTAATGATTATGTAGCATATTTCTCAACTGATGAGCGAGAAGTTCTCATAAACCTTGTTGAACAATTAATAGAACTCCTCAGCGAACGTTCCGACAACCACAGTGATGATCCACTAGCAGTGATGGTCGGAATAACTTCACATGATTCCCCTCCGGAGGACGATGTTTTACTTCGACTTCTACCAAATGCATACGCAGATCAAGTAGATGCCTCCGAGTTTCGAAGATATACAGAGTTAACTCTGCGGACTAAAAAATCGGCACATGCTATGTCAATGCGTATTGACTTAAAGAGTTCTCCTGATGGTTGTATTGAGATCGACCACGATGGCGCGAATGCTTGGTTAGGCGCAATGAACGATATTCGATTAGCGCTCGGCGTTAGATTAAAGATTCAAGAAAATTCATTTGAAGAGCTAGAAATACTGGCGCCAGATGACCCAATGCGGGGTGTTTATGCTGTTTATAGCTGGCTGGGCTGGTTACAAGAGAGTCTAATTCAAGCACTCATGGATGATGCTCTGTAGTCCTGCATTACGCACGGTAGGATTGACCATATGAGCAATGCGCCAATTGGAATCTTTGATTCTGGAGTCGGCGGACTTACTGTTGCCAGGTCAATTATAGATCAGTTACCCAATGAATCCACCTTGTACATCGGCGATACTGCGCGTGGACCATTTGGGCCACGACCATTAGCTGAAGTTCGAGAATTTGCCCTGGAAAGTTTAGATTTTCTAGTAGCCCAAGGAGTTAAAGCAATTGTTATTGCATGCAACACAGCAAGTGCTGCGATGCTTCGAGATGCTAGAGAGCGTTACTCAGTTCCTGTCATTGAAGTCATTCAGCCAGCAGCACGGCGCGCAGTTGCTGCTACCCGAAGCGGCAAAATTGGTGTGATAGGAACGCGCGCAACAATCGAATCGGCGGCCTACTTAGATGCATTTGCTGCAGCGCCACAGTTAGAAATTACATCAATTGCTTGCCCGCTCTTTGTTGAATATGTAGAGCGCGGCGAAACTTCTGGCCCAGAGATTACTCAAATTGCAAGAGATTATTTAGCACCTTTTCTAGAAGCAAAAATTGACACCTTAGTTTTAGGTTGCACTCACTATCCGTTGTTAACTGGAGTCATTTCTTATGTAATGGGTGAAGGTGTCACACTAGTTTCAAGTGCTGAAGAAACAGCTAAGGATTTATTTCGAATCTTGGTTGAAAATAATCTGCTGCGTCTTCAACAGAGCACGCCACCATCACATCGATTCTTAGCTACCGGAGATGCAAAGGCTTTTGAGAGCTTAGCTCGCCGGTTCCTGGGTCCAGAAGTAACTCAAGTAGAACAGCAAAATCTCTAGTCCAACCACAACAAGATCGCAGCAACTTAACAATTGGAGAACGCAATGGCACGCAACGATGGGCGAGAAGTTAATTCTCTACGCGAAATTAAGTTCACGCGCGGATGGCTAGACCATGCCGAAGGCTCCGTACTCGTTGAGTTTGGGAAGACTCGAGTCCTTTGCGTTGCTTCTTTTTCACCGGGGGTTCCTCGATGGTTAAAGGATACCGGTACCGGCTGGGTTACTTCTGAATATGCAATGCTTCCTCGAGCCACACACACACGTTCGGATCGTGAAAGCGTAAAAGGAAAACTCGGCGGACGTACTCAAGAAATTTCTCGACTAGTCGGTCGATCATTGCGCGCAATTGTCAATACAAAAGAACTTGGCGAAAATACTATTGTGATTGACTGTGATGTGTTGCAAGCAGACGGTGGAACAAGAACTGCAGCAATTACTGGTGCATACGTTGCATTGGCAGATGCAATCACTTGGGCAAAAAATCAAGGCCACATTAAGGCCACAGCAAATCCACTTAATGATTCCGTAGCTGCTGTAAGTGTTGGAATCATTGACGGAGTTCCAATGTTGGATCTTTGTTACGAAGAAGATGTTAGAGCTGGGACTGATATGAATGTCGTTGTTGCAGGCGATGGTCGATTTATTGAAGTTCAAGGAACGGCAGAGGGTGAACCTTTTGATCGCGATCTCTTAAATAAACTTTTAGATTTAGCAGTTGCGGGGTGTAATGATTTGAATCAACTTCAAAAAGCCGTGCTAGCGAAATAATCAGTATTTTGAATTCTCGCTGGCGAAATTGTGGAACCTTTGTCAAATAAACTCGTAATTGCAACGCGTAACCCTGGAAAGATTCTAGAGTTTCGAAGAATTCTAGATGCTATTTCATCTGGGGCCATTGAATTAATTGGGATCGATCAATTTCCTCACTTGGTCGATGTCGAAGAGGCAGGTACCAGCTTTGAGGAAAACGCTCTCTTGAAGGCACGATATACCGCAAAAATGACCGGCCTACCTTCCATTTCTGATGATTCCGGATTATGCGTCGATGCACTTGGCGGTGCACCTGGAATATTTTCAGCGAGGTGGGCGGGGACCCATGGTGACGATTTAGCAAACGTGAAGAAAGTTTTAGATGAATTGCGGGATGTACCTGATGTAAAGCGAGGCGCACATTTTATTTGCGTTGCCGCTCTCGTTATGCCTGATGGTCGAGAACAATTGGCGGAAGGTCGGTTCGAAGGGAAAATCTTGCGGGCCCCTGTTGGCAATAGCGGCTTTGGGTATGACCCGATCTTTGCACCGCTCGGAATGTCAATTTCCTCGGCAGAGATGAGTGCGCAAGAAAAGGATTCAGTCAGTCATCGCGGGAAATCACTTCGAGCAATTGCCCCGCATGTCATAGAAATCCTAGGAGGGCTGGGGTAGCCTTGTACTATCGCCGTTCGTTATTGACGAATGCATAGCTATCCAAGGAGTCATTGTGGCCGTAAAGAAAAAGGTTGTAGCCAAGAAAGCAGTATCTAAGAAAGCGGTAGCTAAAAAAACTACCGCAAAGAAAACTACCGCAAAGAAAACAACCGCAAAGAAAACTACCGCAAAGAAAACTACCGCAAAGAAAACTACCAAAAAGGCAGTAGCCAAGAAAGCAGTAGCTAAAAAAACTGCCGCAAAGAAAACTACCAAAAAGGCAGTAGCCAAAAAAGCTTCAGCTAAAAAATCAACTACGAAGAAAGCAGCGGCCAAACGGGTTGTCAAGAAAGCCTCTGTAAAAGCGGCGGTATCAACCAAATCCCGTTTTGAAATTGCACCACCACGCATTTCACCTCCAGTGCTTAAGCCAGTTGCCACACCAAGTCAGGGCACTTCAGGTCGAGTCGTATTCTTGGTCATAGCTGGAATCGTAATTTTGGGAGCAATCGTTTGGTCAAAATCAGTAGGCACAGGCACCGACGATGATTCTCCTACGCCAGCTGCATCAATTTCACAATCTGCAGAGCCAATGGAGAGTGCAAATGCAGAGCCAACTGAAAGTGCAGCAGCCATTGCAAGCGTTGAATCACCTACCAAGTTTGTGGCAATAAAGAGCGCAGAAGGTTTGACACTACGTTGGGTTGGATCGACAGCGACTGAAGGTTTAACTGGATACAACGTTGAAATCCGTGCAAACGGAGTTGGGGATTGGTCTGTTATCGCAACAGTTCCTGCAGATCAACTAATACAAGAAGTCACAAAGAGCTCAGATTCTGGTTGGACACAGTTCCGAGTCTCATCTGTTTATTCAGATGGACAGATTGCATCTGCTAGCGTCTTTGGAATTCCAGGAGAGTTCATGTAAAGAGTTTCTTAATAAGCCCTCACGCAATAAATGCGTGGGGGTTTATTTATTCTCAGGCAAATTAAAGATGAGCGGAAATAGCGTCGACATAGGCACGGACTCCTGCAGGAATAAGGTGGACTCCATCTGGTGCAAAATACTCTGGATGACCCTGCGAGATTACATCCCAGTCAATCAAAATTGCACCAAACAACTGAGCATATTTTGCAACCAAAGTATTATTCTCAACCCGCCAATCACGCGGAACCGCAGTATTTACAACAATAATTTTTGGTTGGTTCTTCACTTCTTCAAAAACTGAAGCAACCTGTGCCTCAGTCAGCTTATTATTGTTTCCAAGATTAAAAATAACCGTAGAGTCTTGCATATTGATTTTGTCATGGTGCATAACTTCTATGAGTTCTGCTGCTTGACGGCCAACGCGGGCGTTAACAAGTGAAATTGGTGATTGTTTTTCGAGTTCGTATCGGATGCCAAGAATTACAGAGTCTCCTGTCACCCAAAGGCCACCTAAATCCGATGGCACAACCGCTAGATTGGATATCTCTTCTTCCTCAGTAATTTGTGTTTTTATTGTGGCCATAATGCGGTCACTGCTGGTGATTGCATTTTGACTTAAAATGGAGACGACTAAAACAATTGAAATAAGGCACAAACCGAGTATTGATTTCTGGCGGAGCCGAGTTTGTTGAGTGCGGTATTTCATCCCTCGCAGCCAATATTCAACTAAGCCGCTACGAATTGGTAATTCCACTAACCGTAGCGATATGTCCGCTAATGCAAAAACAATGAGAACTCGCAGGGCAGATAACGCCCACATTGAACCCTCAATATCCACGGCAGGTCTAGTGACTTGAAAAACCACCCAATGCCACAAATAAATGGAGTAAGAACGTTCTCCAATCCAAACCATGATTTTGCTACTTAACAGTGGAGCAAATCGAGATGCCGGATGAACGATTGAGGTAATTATTGCGCAACCAAAGATTCCGGCTAATGGAAAAGCTAATTTATAAAGCGCGGGGTCGGTTTCATTTATAAATAAAAAAGTTGCCAGCATTCCAATAAATCCGAAAATCCCAATGCCATCAATAAAATCTTGTGCACGCCTATTAACAGCTTCTTGCAGATTTTGGGGAATCCAGTTAACAGCAAGTGCAGCGCCAAGAAATAGACCAATACTGTGGGTATCTGTGCCGAAGTAAACATGGCTGATTTGCGATGCCACAGATGTGTCTAATTGGAATGAGATGAAAAGGAGTATGACTCCAGATATCGCGGCAATAAATAGTGCTGCGACAGGAATCCTTTTTTTGCCTAAATATCGGAGAACTAGCAGTAAAACTAACGGCCACACTAGGTAGAACTGGGCCTCTACACCTAGCGACCATGTGTGTTGTAAAAGTGGTGGGCGAGCAATTGAATCGAAGTAATCGGTATGGCGTGCGACCAACCACCAGTTCATTGCGCCAGTAAGCGCAAATGGAGCATCAGAAACAAATCGACGCACGGTTTCAGGTGCCCAGATCCCGATATAGATTGAAGTTACAGTAATCATGAAAACTAATGGTGGTAGTAAGCGTCGAATTCGCGCTTTATAGAATTTTCTTAAATCTAGTCCACCACTTTGTGCAATTGAATCTAAGATTAAGCGAGTGATTACATATCCGGAAATTACAAAGAAAAGATCAACTCCTAAAAAACCACCTGGTATCCACGAGTAGCCCAAGTGATACAGCATGACCGCCAAAACTGCGAGTGCACGCAAGCCATCAATGGCAGGGATGTAGCGGATACCTCTAGCAGTGGCCATAACTTATTTACTTGCGGGCTGCAGATTTCTTTGAAGCAACTTTCTTCACTGGCTTCTTTATCGCCTTAGTTGATTTTTTGGCATTCGACACATTCTTTTTTGTTGTTTTCTTAGGTGCACTAATTGCAACTTTTGTTCTTTCACTTGCAATTCTTATTGGCCCAGAATTGATAATAGTGTCATCTGAGTTTAGATTTTCTAACACATTTTTTTGCAATTCAGCTAATTTAATAAAAGCTGATTCAAGACGTTCCCTCGAAAGATGAATTGCATTCTGGGCGGTATCTAAGGATTGAGTTTGAACCTTATACAAACGTTCAGCTTCCGAAACCACACCACTGAGCCAACTTCGATAGTTTGCAACTTCTGAAGTTGCATTAGCAATAATCTTTTCGCCTTCACGTCTTGCGGCTATTGCAAGCGACGCAATTTCGCGGCGCTTAGTCTCAATGACAGCTTCAGCCTCAGATTCAGCTTGTGCAAGTAACGCCCCAGCCTCTTCTTCGGCAGTTTGTAGATACTTGCGACTTCGCGCTTCAGCAGCGCTGAGAATTGAGCGTACTTTGGCATCGGCAGCCTCAATCTCCCCTTTCGTAATGCGATTAGTTTCAGCCACCATACGTGACGCAGTGGAGTTCGCTTTACTCTCACGAGCTTGAGCAGATCTAATCATTGCCATTGCAGTTTCAGTTGCAAGGATTTCAAACTCTTGCTTGCTCAGACCATTAATATCACGGCGAGATCTGAGTTCAACTAATTGAGATTCAAGTTCACGAATTCGCTCAAAGGACGAGGGTTGATTTTCATCATCGCTTTTGAAGCCGACCCAGTTAAGGAATTTTCTCTTCTCCGCCATAGCGCACCCCGCAGTTCATTTCCTCAGAGCCCTAGGTTAGAGCAAGGCCTTACTTACTGTAAATTGCCACCGAAATTGCTACATACTGCGAAACCCAGGCTGCAAGCACAAAAATGTGGAAGAGCTCATGGAAACCAAAGTATTTTGCTTCACGCCCAGGGCGTTTGAGCGCATAAAAAATCGCCCCAACGGAATAGAACAAGCCTCCAATAATGATGGGGAGCAAAATCCAAAGCCCACCAGCACGGTAGAGCTGTGGCATGTAAGCAACGGCAACCCAGCCGAGCAATAAATAGTTTGCAACATAAAGCCAGCGCGGTGCCCCCAGCCAAAATATTCGCATAGCAACACCTAGGCCAGCCCCGACCCATACAACTGATAAAAGAATTGTTCGGTCACGACCTTCTAATAGTGTGACGGCAAATGGAGTGTAAGAACCAGCAATCAGTAGATTGATATTTGCATGGTCAAAACGGCGCCAAATTTTCTTTTTCGCAGGCGACCATGGAACTCGGTGATAAATAGCCGACACACTAAAGAGCAAGATTGCCGTAAATGAATAGATTGCCACTGAAAATTTAAGTGATTGCTTACTTAAAATGAATAAAACTAGTGAGGCAATAATTACAACTGGCGTAGCACCAAGGTGAAACCAACCTCGCAGTTTTGGTGGTGGAACGGGTTGCTGGCTCACGGGCTAAGCCTAGCGAAAATCAGAACTCAGTCGACAAATTCTTCAGGCGCTGATAAGAATAGCCAATGAGCCATAGATCAGAGATTTTCGAAATCAGCGATACTTTTATTGATAGTTCTGCCGCCCTTAGTCCAATGGAATGCACGTACCTTGGAAATGGGTTAAATCAGGACAAGTTAGATGATTTTTCAATTGCAGGTGCGAATCGGAGTGCTGAATTAACTCGTCGGACGCTCAATCGATTAGCTATGGTGGAACCAATAGATGATATTGATCGCGTCGCAAAGACCGTGATGATTGAGCGCTTAGAGTCCAGTCTTGCACTTCATGAGAGTCAAGAGAACCTCGTATTGTGGAATGTTCTTACTTCGCCACCTTCGAATATCCGTTCGATATTTGAACTGATGCCAAAGGAGAGCAAAGCTGATTTTGAAAATATTGCAAAGCGTTTAGCGGCGGTCGAAATGGCGCATAAGCAGTGGATAGAGACAATTGCAGAAGTTGCTAAAAGCGGTAAGACAACTGCGCAACGCCAAGTACGTGGGGTTATCGAGCAGTTAGAGGGTTATGCAAACGGTGGTTACAGTCAGATGTGTAAAAACTTTGATGCGGATGAAAAATATCCCGCGATTCACAGTGCAGCAAAGGACGCCGAGAAATCTTCGGCCGAAACCGCTGCTTATTTAAGAGATGTTTACATGCAAATTGCAACACCGGTTGATGCGGTTGGTGTAGATCGGTATGCAGTTTGGGCACGTTATTTCACAGGTGCACAATTAGATTTACGTTCGACTTATGAGTGGGGCGTGGCCGACCTAAAAGCAATTAATGCGCGCATGTGGGCCATTGCAGAACAAATAAAGCCTGGTGCAAAGAGCCTTCGCGAAGTCGCAGATGTTTTGGATAATGATCCAAAGTATGTAATTAAGGGCCAAGAAAATGTTGTGAAATATTTACAGGACTTTACAGATAATGCAATTACATTATTGGATGGTGAATTCTTTGAAATCGATGATCGAATTAAGAAGTGTGAAGCACGTTTAGCACCGGAAGGTAGTGCATCGGCACCGTATTACAACCCACCATCAGAGGATTTATCTCGTCCAGGTACAACATGGATTCCGATGCTTGGTAAAGACCAAGTGAGCAATTGGCATTTGGTTTCAACGTGGTATCACGAAGCAGTTCCAGGTCACCACTTACAAATTGCGACGGTAACAATTGAGAAGGAGCGTTTAACACGTTTCCAACGTACAGCAGCATGGATTAGTGGTTACGGAGAAGGTTGGGCTTTGTATGCCGAACGTTTTATGGATGAACTTGGTGCATTTAATGAGCCAGGCATTGAGATGGGCTACCTTTCAGGGCAAGCACTTCGTGCCGCTCGCATTGTTGTAGATATTGGAATGCACCTTGGCTATTCCGATTTCGATGGAAATGTTTGGAATGCAGAAAGTTCGCGAAAACTTTTGAATGAGCAGGCTTTGCTCGATGAAGACCATTCACGCAGTGAAACCGATCGTTACTTAGGATGGCCGGGTCAGGCGATTTCATACAAAGTGGGCGAGCGCGTTTGGATGGCTGCCCGTGAAGAGGCCAAAGCTCGTTTAGGCGACGGTTTTAATATGAAGAAATTTCATTCCTATGCCTTGAAAATCGGCCCAATGGGGTTAGACCCATTCGCGGCAGAAATGAAAAACTGGAACGGGGGATAGCCCGCTAATTCTGGGGTGATTGCACAAGTGAGGCAGAAAATGTCTCAAATGTCCTTTTTTTTCGGCGTTTCAAGATGCGAATCACTCTCAGTTAGTTCACAATTCGCGTTACCTAAGATCAATGTGGCTCCTCGAGGTCCTCAATGCTCAATGGTCCAAACCTCACCTGAGGCTTCGGTAACAACTTACGGAGGCATCTATTAATGCTTAAACTCGATAGCAACCAATGGAACTTGGTCTATAACGTATTTTCATTTGGACTAGTTTCTATGCTTGCCTGCACGGTTTACACACTAGTTTCACAACAGCGTGTACTAGCTAAGTATCGCAATGCTCTAGTCATGTCATCGATGGTTACTTTCATCGCTGGCTACCACTACATGCGTATCTTTAATTCATTCAATGAATCATCTGCAGATATGTCTGTCAACATCTCTGGCGCACAGGGCTCATTCAATGAGGCCTATCGCTACGTGGACTGGCTACTAACTGTACCTCTACTACTTGTTGAGGTTGTTGCAGTTCTAGCGCTTGCAAAAGCTACATCACGTTCTCTTATCATGCGCCTTGTTCCAGCTTCTGCTGCAATGATCGCACTTGGTTACCCAGGAGAAATCTCATCAGATCAGAACACACAGGTTCTTTACGGTGTTCTTTCAACAATTCCATTCCTTTACATCCTCTACGTACTATTCGTAGAGCTTGGTAAGTCATTGGCTAACCAGCCAGCTGGAGTAGCAGAGACTGTTGGTCGCCTGCGTCTTCTCCTAATCGCAACATGGGGTGTATATCCAATTTCATACATCCTAGGTATGGGAGAAGGAATGGCATCTGCAGAGCAGTTCGTTGGCGTGCAGGTTGGTTATACCATTGCTGACGTTTTGGCTAAATGCGTATTCGGTCTTACGATTCTCAAGATCGCACGTTTGAAGTCAGCAGCAGAGGGAATGAAGGACGATCACTAAGCGTTTTTCCTCGCTAAGTTAAATATCAAATCGGTAATGGGGTGTTGGGAAACCAACACCCCTTTACTTATATCTAGAATGGAAACTATGAGTAATCAACCAAAGAACAGTAGTGAAAGTAATCTCATCAACAATTACCGTATGGGTGGATATCTTTTAATCGCGGTGGGTCTGATTAATTTGCGCTATCAAACCGGACACAATGAAGTTCTCTCGCACAGTCTGTCAATCATTATTCCCGGTGCCCTTTTGCTAGCGTTGACATGGATTTCAGGAGCGCAACAATTTTTGAAGTCACGTATTGGAAAAATTTTAACTATCGTTATTGGATTAGGGCTGTTAGGTTTTGCAGTAATTAATTAGTTAACTTCTGACATTATCTAAATTAGATGAGTGAAAATCCCCTCAAGAATCTGGTGAAACGTGCAAATTAACATCGACAAGAAAACAGGAGCACTCCTGGGAATAATTATTGTCTTGATTGCCATCATCGGCTTAGGAATGGCGCGAAACGGCGATAATAGACTATTTGGAATGCATGGCCATGAAATGATGGATTCAGATAAGGCTGAGCGCACAATGGATTTATCTGGTGCGGAAGTAATGTTTCTTCAGATGATGATCCCGCATCACCAGCAGGCCGTCGATATTTCGAATCTTGCTATCTCAAAATCAAAGGATTCAGAGCTCATTGCACTGGCCACAAATATTCGAGACGGCCAATCGGCCGAAATAATTCAGATGAAGTCGTGGTTAGCACAGGCAGATGCCGATATGGATATGGGCCACTCAATGGGAGATTCCATGGGGGGAATGCTGAGCGAAGACGAGTTAGCTACCTTGGAATCAGCATCAGAAAAAGATTTTAACCTCCTGTGGCTGCAAGGCATGACTAATCACCATGATGGAGCACTTCATATGAGCGAAATGATTGAAGATGCTACAAATCTTGAAATTGAAAGTTTTGGCAAAAACATTGTTTCAACTCAGAGCGCTCAAATTGAACAGATGAAATTAATGATTAAACGGCTGAGTAATTCCTAATTATTTTCTAAAAGATAAATCAGCCTTTTTCATCTCGGCAATTAATACCCTGATCGCGTTCGGTCCCATTCCGTGTAGCTCTTTAATTGCGGCAAGTGAAACCTTTCGCAGATCACTTAAAGTAAATAATCCATCATCGACGAGAGCTTTTCTTGCGGGGGCAGATAAACCAATTTCTCGCCACTCGCCATCGACGGCTTCATAGGCATCCAAGACTTGCGCAGAATTTGATTGGTGGAATTCTTTGTGCGCTTTTTTCTCTGCGCGATTTGCAGCGCCCGCCCTCCTAGCTTCAGCTGCTAACTTTTTAGTTTTTGCGGGGGATTGCTTTGCCATATGTAAAATCCTAATGTGCGAGAGATCTACCCATTGCATGATGAGGCATTCCAGGCCTGCCCAGAAAGGAGGCATCGGATGAGTGCCTTTTACCTTGACAAATGTACGAACATTTGGTTTGATTCATTCCAACAAATAGCCAAAGGGGGTATCCCGTGATAGCGCTGACTGCAGCTAAAAAACTTCCTAAGCATGAAGAGATTCGAATTCAGTTAGAAAATAAGATGAGAAGTGACAGTTATAAAACTGGTTCGAAACTGCCCCCAGAAATTGAGTTATCGGCAGAGTACAACGTCAGTAGATCGACAATCCGGCAGGCACTGCGATCTCTTGAGGAAAAAGGATTAATCAATCGCAAAAGTGGTCACGGAACTACGGTCATGCCAATGATTAACACGGAAATACAAAAACTATCAAGTTTTAGTGAAGATATGTTATCGCGAGGGTATGTTCCTTCCAGTAAATTACTTGACATTCAACTTATAGATGCACCTTTACACGTTCAAGAGGCATTTAAAATTAAGAATAAAAAAGTATGGTACCTAAAGAGATTACGATTTGCAGACGATAAAGTCATCGCACTTCAACTTTTATACATACCTCCAAATTTGCCAATTCAACTAAATGATTTAGTCGAAATGGAATCCTATTACGAGTTACTTGAGTCAAAATTGAATATTAAAGTCCATAGTGCCACCGAAACACTGAGTGCTCGAAAAGCGGAAAATGAAGAAAAAGAACTTCTTCAAACCGAGGATACAGTTATCGAATTTGATCGAATTACATATTCAAATAATGCAGAATGTGTTGAGTACATACGGGGCATCTATTTGGCCTCACAATACAAATATCAATTTAAACTAATTCGCGATAATTAAATTAACCTAGGAGTCATTGATGAATTCAAGCCTATTTAAAACAGCTAAACCCCTAATAGGCATGGTTCACTGTCAAGCTTTCCCAGGCTCGCCATCTTATGTAAAAGATAGCTGGAACGGCGTCATTCGAAATGCCCTTGAAGAAGCAAGGGTGCTTATTGATGGTGGTGTCGATGCAATCCTATTTGAAAATGCTGGGGATGTTCCATTTGTGCGAGAAGAAGAATTAGGTCCGGAAACTGCTGCTTTAATGGCAGTTTTGGTGCGTGAAATTCGATCTATCACAGAATTACCACTAGGAATTAATGTTGTTGCAAACGCAGCAAAAGTTTCTCTTGCTGCAGCCGTTGCTGGAGGTGCCAATTTTATTCGTGTCAATCAGTGGGTAAATGCTTACGTTTCAAATGAAGGTTTAACAAATGGAATGGCAGGATCCGTAATTCGCTACCGTAAGTTAATTAATGGCGAAAATATTGCAGTACTTGCCGATGTTCATGTCAAACACGGAAGTCATGCAATCGTTTCGGATCGATCAATATCAGAACAGGCAAAAGATGCAGCTTTCTATTGTGCCGATGCCTTGGTCGCAAGCGGATCAAGAACAGGGGATCCTACTAATTTGAATGAATTGAGCGAGATTAAGAACGCAACAAAGTTACCTGTTTTTATTGGAAGTGGTTTGACTGTTGAGAATGCAGAAATGCTAGTACCCAATTGCGATGGTGCAATTGTTGGGTTTGGATTAAAAAATATCCCAACATGGGATTCGCAAGTTGACATTAAAAAAGTCAAAGAGATGAAACGAATTTTTGATAAATACCGAAAGTAGATTCAATTAGATTTGCTTGGATACAAGCAAAAAACCGAGGGGGGCAAATGAAACAAAAAGGAAAGCAAGTTCGGATAGCATCAGTTCTAACAGCAGCGATTCTCTTGTTAGTAGGATGCTCCAGCAATTCGGATAGTGCAAGCACTGATACTGCGGGTGGAGATTTCTCGTGGATGCAAGCAGAGGGATCTGAAATTAATGTACTACTCGTCTCTCACCCATTTGTTGACTCGATAGAACCACTTCTAGCCGATTTCGAGGCAAAAACTGGAATTAAGGTAAACGTTGAAACATTGGCTGAAGCTCAGGCCACTGAAAAATTGCTCGCAGATTTATCAACAAAATCTGGAGCATATGACGTATTCATGACCAGTCCTCTTTCGAACTGGCAATATGCGACTGCCGGTTGGATCAATCCGCTAGATAAATATTTAGAGAATTCAAGTGTGACAGACGTTGAAGCCTATAACGTTGATGATTTCTTTCCTGGTTTTCTAGGAGCCAACAAGTGGGACTTGAAGCCTCTCTCTGGTTTAGGTGAAGGCTCACTGTGGGGACTTCCAATAAATTCCGAGAGTTATTTACTTGCCTACCGTCCAAGTGTTATGAAAGAAAAAGGTCTTGCTGTACCGAAGACATATAAGGAGTTAATCGCCATGGCTGGCACATTGGGAGACGGTAAGGGATCTCGATACGGCTTGATCACTAGATTCGACAAGTATTGGGATCTTCCGTATCTGACATTTGGAACAATGCTGGCTTCATATGGAGCAACACTCATTGGAACGGATGGCAAAGTTGCCGTTTGCTCTCAAGAATCTATCGATGCTACCAATGATTTCGTATCCATTCTTAAGAAGGCCTCTCCTGCAGGAGCTGGTGCTTTTACATGGTCAGATGCGATGCAAGGATTTGCTAGCGGACAATACGCGATGGCATTTAATGAGGCCGACTTATTTGCGCCCACTTATCAAGACCCAAAGCAATCAAAAGTCACGAAGGATATCGGGTATGCGGTAACTCCCGAAGGTCCAGCGGGGCGTAAAGCTGGAACATGGCTTTGGTCAATGTCAATGAACTCAGCTACGAAAAACGAGATTGCTTCGTGGTTGTTTTTACAGTGGGTGACATCGCCAGATGTAATGATCAAAACACACTTAAATGGAAATATGAACCCAGTCCGTGCATCTGCATGGGAAGATCCACAAGTTGCAAAGCTTGTAGATAGTTGGGGCGAAACTCCAGGTCAATACAGGGATGTTGTCTCTGAAATGGGCAAAGTTGCTCAAATTCTTTATCCACCACATCCAGAATTGACTCGAGCCCTTGATGTATGGGCTGGAGCTATTCAAAAAACATATTTTGGAAAGGGTACTGCTAAAGAAAATCTATGTAGTGCTCAAACTGAGATTACAAAAATTCTCGGACTTTAAGTTGACAGAAACGAAGAGGGGTCTTCTAAGCAGTGAGGTTGGACCCCTCTTTGTTTCCGTGAGGTATGGATGAGTAAACAGAGAAAAAACGATGAGCGTGCGCTCAAGGTAATGATCGCTCCGGCTCTAGTTCTGCTTTTGGGTGCACTTGTGCCTTTCATGAGAGGGGTTTGGACGAGTTTAACAAATTCAAAACTATATTCGAGCCAAAGCAATTCATTTATCTGGTTTGAGAATTATCGCGCAATGTTTGCCAATTCTATCTTTCTTCAAGGCTTGAGAGTGCTGATTATATTTGTAGTATCAGTTTTAATTATTCAATTCATTCTAGGAATTACGATTGCACATTTACTAAATACGAAAACACAATTTACAAAAATCTCACGAAGCATTTTGGTCATTCCATTGCTGATTCCTCCAGTAGTAGCTTCCTTACTTTGGAAGACTCTTATGTGGCCCACGGATGGCGTACTTAATTGGATGTTGAGTCTAGTGAATCTAGGACCTTACCAATGGTTAACATCTCCAACTACGGCACTCTTTTCGACCATGATTATAGATACTTGGATCTACTTACCATTTGTGACAATCATACTTCTCTCTGGCCTCCAATCTGTATCCCAAGATCAGATAGAGGCAGCGAAACTTGATGGAGCAAATTCTTGGCAAATATTTAAATACGTCTCTCTTCCTTGGCTAGTGCCATACATATTCCTTGCAGGACTATTCAGGGGAGCCGATGCAATTAAGACCTTTGACGTAATATATTCCACTACACGCGGCGGTCCAATAGATTCTACGAGAGTGCTTCATATTCAAGCTTACGAAGAGGGATTTAGATGGGCAAACGCGGGCAGCGCAATGGCTATAGTCCTTTTTCTGTGGTTCGTTGTGTATGCGTTTTCAAATACGGTAATACGATTTTCAAAGTTGCGAGATAACAGAGGTCTAGTCTCGTGAGTCTTAAAAATTCTGCAAAAACTTCCTTGAAAAATGCAATGATTCTTTTGTTTATTGGCTTCTTGGTACTTCCAATTTTCTGGATTTTCACGATGTCATTCAAGCAATTCGTGGACATAATTGCCTATCCTCCAAAATTTCTTTTTTCACCAACGATTGAAAACTATAAGCAGGTTTTTGCATCAGAATTTCCTAGATTCCTTCTCAACTCAATTATTATCACGGGAGGAGCGATTGTTATCGGTGCTATTGCTGGTGTGCCAGCTGCGTATGCATTAGCGCAAGCTAATTGGCGCAAGAAGGAAGATTTAGCTTTCACCTTCTTATCCTTTAGATTTGCTCCAGAATTCGCAGTTATCCTGCCCCTTTTTGCAATTTATCAGACATTGCATCTCTATGACACTTATATAGGGATGATACTTGTGCATGAGTTGATCGTACTGCCGTTGATAATTTGGATATGTCGGGGGTTTTTTAGTGATGTTCCTGGAGCTATTAATGAGGCAGCTATAATCGATGGTGCAACGCATTGGCAACGATTAAGGTACGTTTATATTCCGATAGCATCGCCAGGTTTGGTTAGTGCTGGAATTATTGCATTTATTTCGAGCTGGAATAACTTGCTTTTTGGTCTCGTTCTTAGCGGCAAGTCAACTCAACCAGTAACGATGGGGATACTCCAGTCGATGACTTTTAATCAGATTAAATGGGGGGAAATGGCGGCCTCAGCATCTGTTGCTGCTATCCCTGGAATAATTTTTGCTGTTTATCTTCAAAAATATTTAGTAAGGGGAATTACGATAGGAGCAATCAAAGAATGAAATTCGATTGCGTCTCTGTGGGAGCTTGGGCTGCTTTTGACAAAATTTGGTCATTGGATTCAGAGATAGTTGACGGAGGAACATCGCAGATTCTTCACGATGAATATGTCGATAAACTTTTCTTTGGGGACTGTTCCTTCAATGTCGGAGTAGCTTCAAAAAGACTTGGGCTCAATGTCGGAGTTGTATCAGTCGTTGGTCAAGATTTTATGGATTTAGAGTACGCAAAGTTTTTGCAAGATCTTGGTATTGATATTTCGGGAGTGACCGTACTGACATCTAAATCCTCCGGTTTCAACATGAATATGAGAACACCAGACGGTAATACATTCTGCATTACGAAAGCCGATGCTTCATTAGAGCAAGATAGAATTACTTCATATGGTAAAGCCATCGAAAGTGCACAATGGGTGGTAATAAGTGAAAAATTCTCGGAATATGCCCTGCGAGCAGCAAGAGTTGCTAAGAATCAAGGCGCAAAAGTGTTAATCAATGGATCAATTGGAAATGGATCAGATGTTTCTAGAGGGTTCCTATCCATAGCAGATGTCCTAGTTACAAATGAGTCTGAATTTGCCGCTCTACAACGTTTTGGCATGGAAGAGTTAAGACCACCCATAGTTGTGACGACGCTTGGGGCCAAAGGTGCAAAACTCCATAATGGGGAGGAAATAATCTTCATCCCACCAGTTTCCACAAGTGGTGTCATCGATACAACTGGTGCGGGTGATTCACTTGTTGCTGGCCTTATTGCCGGATTAGTAAAGGGGTTCTCAATGGAGGACTCAGTTAGAATTGGAGCTTGCACAGCGAGCTTGGTGATAAAAGAAGTGGGTTGTCAAAGCCGGCAATATGATTGGGATGAAGTGCGCGAAATATTCGAAGCAATAAGACCACAGGAGGATGGACATGGGAAGTGATTTTAAGAAGATTGACGCCCATATTCACTTTGGAACCGATCCACATGTGGCCTCAAAGACGATTGTTCCATATTTGAATCCAGACAATCCTGAGAGTGTAATCCAGTATTTGAGCGAACAAGACGCAGATATTGGAGTCTTATTTCCACACGATCGAATTTTCTCTCCACCTTGGGATGCCGATTACGACAAACAGAATATGCAAGTTGGTAGGGCAGCTAATCAATATCCAAATAATATTGTTGGTGTAGCAAGAATTAACCCAACATTTGGAGCGGAACACACTTCTAACTTACTAGACAAGTACACCAGTGAGTGGAATTGCAAAGGCGTAAAACTTGTTGCTGGATATGATTTTTATCGACCAAATGACATGAAAGTGATGGGCCCACTTCTAGATAAATGTGAGGAATTAGGTTTAACTGTCATATTTCACTCAGGAGATGCACCGCGCGATCTACCAAGCCTTCAAAGTGAATCTGCGAAGCGATATCCGAATGTAAAATTTCAATTAGCTCACATGGGGATGCACTCATTTTTGTGGGAAGCAATTATCGCTGCTCAGAATAATGACAACATTTGGTGCGACATGAGTCAGGCATTTACTTACGATATTGCAATTTTTATTGAAGAAGCGGGTTTCCAAAAATTGGTTTACGGAACAGATGCGCCTTATCAATCACCTCGGGTTGAGTCTCAAAAAGTCATTGATGCAGCTCCTCAGATAGAGCAGCAGAGAGCAATATTTCGTGATAACGCAATCAAATTATGGGGACTATCAGGGCTCGCAGAGTAATATTAATGAGTCTTCCTTAGCAGCCCTCGGCAGAGGGTGTGTACTTACTTCGACATATACTTTTGGGTGATTAATCAACAATATGTGCGGGAGAAGGGACTTGAACCCTCACGTCCGAAGACACAGGTTCCTAAGACCTGCGTGTCTGCCATTTCACCACTCCCGCGGAATCCATACAGAAGCAACTGGTGCTTTCATATGGATAGGGACCAAGATTAGGGGTAAGTTAGCAATGTATCAAAATGGCCCATTTCGAGCGAGATTGAAAGGCACACACAGATGTCATTAACACCAACACCGGCAGATAAGTTCACCTTTGGTCTATGGACGGTGGGTTGGCAAGCGCGCGATCCCTTCGGTGATGCAACACGTGGGGCGTTAGACCCAGTGCGTACTGTCAATGAACTCGCAGCCCGCGGTGCTTATGGTGTGACCTTCCATGATGATGATTTGATTCCATTTGGCAGCGATGAAGGTGCGCGCCGAACTCATATAGAGCGCTTCAAGAAAGCGCTAGCCGAAACGGGAATGAAAGTTCCGATGGCAACAACAAATTTATTTACCCACCCCGTCTTTAAAGATGGAGCATTTACATCAAACGATAAAGATATTCGTCGCTATGCCATATCCAAAGTAATGAAGAATATTGAACTCGCAGTCGAGCTTGGTGCTACAACTTATGTCTGTTGGGGTGGCCGCGAAGGTGCTGAATCTGATGGCGCCAAAGATGCTTACGTTGCACTCGATCGCTTCCGCGAAGCATTTAATACACTAGGTGAGTTTGTCACCGATAATGGGTATGACATTAAGTTTGCAATCGAACCAAAACCAAATGAACCACGTGGTGACATCTTCTTGCCAACAATCGGTCACGCCTTAGCGTTTATCTATACTTTAGATCGCCCAGAGCTTGTCGGCCTAAATCCAGAGGTAGGGCACGAACAAATGGCTGGACTTAACTTTGTTCATGGAATTGCGCAAGCTTTATGGCACAAGAAGTAGTTCCACATTGACCTTAACGGTCAGCATGGTCCAAAGTTTGATCAAGATTTAGTCTTTGGTCATGGTGATTTGAAATCTGCATTCTTCTTGGTAGATCTGCTAGAGCGTCACAACTACAGCGGTCCAAAGCACTTTGATTACAAGCCAGCACGTACAGAAAGCGATAAGGGTGTGTGGGAATCAGCAACTGCAAACATGCGCACCTACCTTGCTCTGAAAGAACGTGCTGCAGCTTTCCGTTCAGATCCACGAGTAATCGCCGCAATGAAGGAATCAAATATTCCTGGACTTACAGAGCCAACTCTTGCTGCAGGTGAAACATGGAAGGACCTTGCTAAAGATTCCTTCGATGTAGAAGCTGCGGGCAAGCGCGGATACGGCTATGAAGCCGTTGATCAGCTAGCTCTAGAACACCTAATGGGGATCTAACCCTTTAAGTAGCGTTGGCTCCGCGGCGTGAAATCGCATCAACTCCTGCAGAAATCAGCAACACAAGTCCTGTAACGATGAACTTGATGCCTGCTGCATAACCCAAAAGACCCATTCCGTTATCAATAACGGCAACTACAAGGCCACCAAGGATTGCATCGCGCATCTTTCCTTTTCCGCCAAACAGTGATGTTCCGCCAATAACTGCCGCACCTACTGCGTACAGAAGTGTTGAACTTCCACCAGTAGTTGGTGAAATGGAGTTTTGACGAGAAGCAAAGATCAATCCTGCAATTGCGGCTAAGCCAGAGCAGATCATGAAAGCGGTGATTCGGATTCGCTTTACATCAATACCTGCACGGCGTGCAGCTTCTGCATTTCCACCCACTGCATAGATGTGACGGCCAAATGCGGTGCGACCTAAAACAAATGTGCCGATAACTAGTAGCAACAAGATCACTGGAACAACGTAAGGAATTCCCTTAAGGCTTACTAGATCAGGGTTGTTACTGCGCTCCAAGTTCAGAGCAAAAACAGCAAGACCAGTAATAAGCAGAAGTCCTGCAGTCTTAATGATCCACAATTTCTTCAGTTCCGTCTTTAGTCCAGCCTTACGACGAGAGTTCATCGAAGAAAGACCTGATAAAACATAGGCAACTGCAACAACTAGAAAGAAGATCCAGCTAACTGTCGGAGACATGTTTGAATTTTGGACCGCTAAAACCGTTGGATCTTCGATGCGGATAGTTCCACCTTCACCAGCCAGCAGCAGCAAGATCCCTTGGAAAGCTAAGAATGCCGCCAAGGTAACAACGAAAGAAGGAATTCCAAGTCGGGCGACTAATGTTCCCAATAAGAAACCAAGAAGAACGCCCACTGCAATACTTGCAACGAGAGCTACATACCAAGGCTGACCTTCATTGGTAATCAAGATAACTAGGACCGCGCCAGTAACACCGGCGGTGTATCCAGCTGAAAGATCGATCTCGCCTAACAACAAAACAAAAACAAGTCCCATCGCGATAACAATTACCGCTGCGGCTTGAGTAATCAGATTGGCTAAGTTTCCAGGTGTTAAGAACACACTAGACATAGATCCAAAGACCAAACACAGCACAACAAGACCAAGAATCGCTGGCAATGAGCCGATGTCTCCGGCCTTTACACGTGCCCAATAGTCAACAGCAGCACCCTTAATTGTTGGAACTTCTACTTCGTTATTTGTACTCATTTAGTAGCTCCTGAGTTAGCAGATGGAGCATCGACTCCAGCAGATTTACCGGTCGTAATTAGCTCAATAACTTGTCGAGGAATTACCTCATTTTTATTTACTTGTGCTGCCATGTTTCCTAAATAAAGTGCGGCGATATTGTCGGCAACTTCAAAAACATCATTGAGGTTGTGGCTGATCAAAACAACAGCCAAGCCATTATCTGCCAGGCGACGAACTAAGTTGAGAACTTGTTCAGTCTGGGCAACGCCTAAAGCCGCAGTTGGCTCATCAAGGATTACAACCTTGCTGTTCCACAGAACTGCGCGAGCAATCGCAACAGTCTGGCGCTGTCCGCCAGAAAGTGATGAAACAGTTTGGCGAATAGATTTAACGG
>WLMW01000019.1 GCA_009700025.1 Actinomycetota bacterium | reverse complement strand
TACTTGGTTGGTCATCTTAGGAAGTGCATGTTCTACTGCTCTTGGGATAGCTTTTTCAATCGTCCCAAAGAGTGGCAGAGGCGCTTCTGCAGTCGTATCACCTATCGTGATTATCTTGCAGTTTTTTAGCGGAGTCTTTTTTATTTTCACTCAGCTTCCTACTTGGATGCAGCAAGTCGCTGCTATTTTTCCATTGAAGTGGCTCACTCAGGGGATGCGATCAGTCTTTTTGCCGGATTCTTTTGCTACTCAAGAAGTGGCAAAGTCTTGGGAAAACAGCCGAACGTTTGCGATTTTGATAATCTGGCTAATCATTGGCATTTACTTTTCGGTACGAAAATTTAAGTGGGATCGTGATTAAACGCCTGCTGGTTATCTTATTGGCAACTTTGCTCATCATGCCAAATGCCAGAGCCCTTCCCATATCACCATCTCCTGCGCCACATCCAACTCTGGCAATGAAGAATCTTTCTGTAGTGAAAATAAGTACTAAGAAAAAAATTACACTCTCACCTTCACCGTCGCCAAAGTGGCCTCCTCTTGGATTTAAATCAAATGGTGAGGTCTATGCCAAGATACCAACTCCCAAAGAGTTGGTTGGTACGGCATCAAATAGCCGTTTACTCACCCGTCAATTAGCCCAAATCGTTGATGGTGTTCGTATCTGTGAAAAGTACTCGTGTGGGGCGGTTCAATTGGCATCTCTAAATGGATGTACCTGGTGGGAGGTCAATGCAAAACTTCAGGGAGTCACTTCGGCAACTGATAAAACATTGCGAGTTTTTGGAACTCTTCGAACTTTAGCAAGAGCTACATCTCCTCGACAGATCACAACTGTCCTATTAATCAGCAAGGAAGATATTGCATTAAAACACGTTATTGCAGGTATATCAGCGAACTGTTACCATGATGCAACGAATGAAAAAATTCCTTCTTCGATTTATACGCCAGTAGAAATTACCGATTAGCCCCTGGAACCCATAGCTGGTCACCGATTTCTTTATTTGCATCACGAGCCAATACAAAGAGAAGATCAGAGCAGCGATTGAGATATTTAGCAGTTACCGGACTTACTCCTCCGCCAAATGCATGGATTGCTGCCCAAGTGCACCGTTCGGCACGGCGTAAAATCGTGCGCGCCACGTGCAAGTGTGCAGCCGCTGGTGTTCCAGAAGGAAGAACAAAGGAGCGTAATGATTCAAGATCGGCGTTGTACTTATCTATCTGCACTTCTAAATACGTAACTTGGCTTTCAAGTACACGCAATGGCTCAAAAGCTGGAGAATCTACGACCGGTGTACATAAATCTGCACCTACATCGAATAAATCATTTTGAATTCGGACCAAAAGAGCGCGCACATCTTCACTTATGCCCTTCGTGGCAAGCACAACACCGATATAAGAATTAGCTTCATCAACGGTGGCATACGCCTCAAGGCGTGGATCATTTTTTGATGTTCGGCTCATATCGCCAAGAGATGTAGTCCCGTCGTCGCCAGTCTTAGTATAAATACGCGTTAAATTAACCATGCCCGTAGCCTATAAGTAGACTGCTCCTATGGCATCTCTAGACCGATTTCGAGTCACTGGTGGTGCCCAACTGCGCGGTGAAGTTAGAGTAACTGGCGCCAAAAACTCAGTCTTAAAATTGATGGCAGCATCCCTATTGGCTACTGGTAAAACAACAATTACTAACGTTCCCCAAATCGCCGATGTAGAAATCATGTCTGACTTATTGACGCGCTTGGGCTGCACGGTCATACATGAAAAAGATACGATCACAATTGATGTGCCGCATGTGCTTGGATTTCGAGCAGATTACGATCTTGTGCGCAGAATGCGAGCTTCAATCAATGTATTAGGTCCGTTAGTTGCTCGAATCGGCAGAGCCGAAGTTGCTTTGCCTGGCGGCGATGCGATTGGTTCACGTGGATTAGATTTCCATATTAAAGGTTTGGAATCTCTTGGTGCTAATGCGCACATCGAACACGGCTATGTCATGGCAGAAGCGCCAAATGGTTTAACTGGTGCTCGAGTAGAACTAGATTTCCCGAGTGTAGGTGCAACTGAAAATATTATGACTGCTGCTGTTTTAGCCCATGGTGTAACCACTATAGATAACGCAGCTCGTGAGCCAGACATTGTCGATCTTGGAGAGTTTCTTATCTCCATGGGAGCAAAGATTCAAGGTCTTGGCACACCAATCATTACAATTACTGGAGTTGAGAAATTGAATCCAACTACGCACGCAACTATTCCGGATCGAATTATTACAGGGACATGGGCATTTGCTGCAGCAATGACAAAAGGTGACATAACAATTCATGGAGCGCGTGCACAAGACCTTGAGCTTCCCCTGGAAAAGTTAGCAAGTTCCGGTGCGATAGTGACAACTACAAGCGATGGAATTCGCGTACGTATGGATTCAAGACCTCAAGCTATTGATGTTTCAACCCTTCCCTACCCTGGGTTTCCAACTGATTTATTACCCATGGTTATTGCGCTCAATTCCATCGCCGATGGGCACTCATTAGTGACAGAAAATGTATTCGAGTCGCGATTTATGTTTGTTAATGAACTTATTCGACTTGGAGCACAAATATCAGTTGATGGGCACCACGCATCTATTGATGGAGTACCTGAACTATCCGGTGCACCTGTTGAGGCCACAGATATTCGTGCGGGGGCAGGCTTAATTTTGGCTGCATTAGTCAGTGAGGGCGAAACTACAATCGATCAAGCGTTTCACGTTGATAGAGGTTATCCAAACTTCGCTGAACAGTTGTGCGCTTTAGGTGCGAAGGTTGGGCGCGAATAATGCCACCTATTCCAGATCGAAATCTAGCTCTTGAATTAATTCGCGTGACAGAAACTGCCGCGATAGCTGCGGCACCTTGGGTCGGCCGCGGTGAAAAAAACTTAGCCGACAAAGCTGCCGTCGAAGCAATGCGCGCGATGATTAATACCGTCGATATGGCAGGAGTTGTTGTTATTGGAGAGGGTGAAAAAGATGACGCACCAATGTTGCATAACGGTGAACATGTTGGAAATCAGGAAGGCCCACTGTGCGATGTCGCAGTTGATCCAATTGATGGAACATCCTTAACTGCAAATGGTATGAACGGTGCGATATCAGTAATTGCACTTGCTCCGCGTGGCACGATGTATGACCCAAAGACCTCCTTCTATATGAATAAATTAGTTACAGGGCCCGAAGCGGCAGATGTTATAGATATCAACGCCTCTGTAGCTGAAAATATTAAAGCGGTTGCTAAAGCTAAGCGCCTCGCGATCAGCGATGTTACCGTTGTCGTTTTGAACCGGCCACGCCACGAACATTTAATCTCGGAAATTCGCGCGGCAGGTGCGCGAATTCGCTTGATTCAAGATGGCGATGTTGCTGCAGCGATAGAAACTGCGCGTCCACATACTGGAATTGATCTTTTGATGGGAATTGGAGGCACACCTGAAGGAGTAATTACCGCCGCAGCGATGATCTGTTTAGGTGGGGCGATTCAAGGACAACTTCACATCGATGGCAAGGACTCGGGTGGAGTTCTTTTTACACGAGATCTTATTAACTCTGATGACGTCTTCTTAGCCGCTACTGGAATAACCGATGGTGAGTTACTAAAGGGAATTCGTTACACAAGTTTTGGTGCTATTAGCCAATCGATTGTCATGCGCGGTAAGTCTAAAACAGTTCGAGTAATCGAAACTGAGCATCACTTAAAATAAGTTAGGAGCTCACTGTTTCCGTCAAAATTGAAACACTGTTATTCGAAACTGATAAGAAGCCACCACTGACGTTAAAGTCAGTGGTGCTTCCATCAACAGCTGTAATGCTGACAACTCCGTCGACAAGAACACCAAATAGCGGTGTATGCCCAGTTAAAACCCCGAGATCACCATCCGTTGTACGTGCAGATATAGAGGTCGCCACTCCCGACCACACGCGCTGCGTTGGTGATACTAATTCGACGTTAAGTGTCATGAATTAACTACTTTCCAACGCTGGCTGCAAGTTCGGCGGCTTTACGCTCTACATCTTCAAGACCACCACACATAAAGAACGCCTGCTCTGGAATATGGTCATACTTTCCATCGGCAAGAGCTTCGAATGCTGCGATAGTCTCAGTAACTGGTACGAATGAACCATCGAGGCCAGTAAAGACCTTGGCTACGAATGTATTTTGTGACAAGAAGCGCTGAATGCGACGTGCGCGACCAACCAAGATACGGTCATCTTCAGAGAGTTCGTCAATACCTAAAATTGCGATGATATCTTGGAGATCCTTGTAACGCTGCAAGATCTGCTTAATACGGTTAGCAACACGGAAGTGGTGCTCACCGATGTAGCGAGGATCGAGAATACGAGAGGATGAGTCCAAAGGATCTACTGCAGGGTAAATTCCAAGCTCTGAGATTGGACGAGACAGAACCGTTGTTGCATCTAAGTGCGCAAAAGTTGTATGTGGGGCAGGGTCTGTAATGTCATCTGCAGGAACATAAATTGCCTGCATCGATGTAATTGAGTGGCCACGTGTTGATGTGATGCGCTCCTGTAACTGACCCATTTCATCGGCCAGAGTTGGCTGGTAACCCACGGCAGATGGCATACGGCCAAGAAGTGTTGAAACCTCTGAACCTGCCTGAGTAAAGCGGAAAATATTGTCAATGAACAAAAGCACATCCTGCTTTTGTACATCACGGAAGTACTCCACCATTGTTAGCGCTGATAGCGCAACACGAAGACGAGTTCCAGGTGGTTCATCCATCTGACCAAAAACTAAGGCGGTCTTATTAATAACGCCGGTTTCAGTCATTTCTAAAAATAAGTCGTTACCCTCACGAGTACGTTCACCAACACCGGCGAATACAGACACACCACCAAAGTTTTCAGCAACGCGATAAATCATCTCTTGAATCAAAACAGTCTTACCAACACCAGCGCCACCAAATAGACCGATCTTGCCGCCCTTTACATACGGTGTCAGTAGATCAATAACTTTGATACCGGTCTCGAACATCTCGGTCTTTGATTCGAGTTGATCAAATGAAGGGGCATTGCGGTGGATTGGCCAACGCTCTTTGATATCTAATGATGAAGTTGGAACGTCAAGAGACTCTCCAAGCGTGTTAAATACGTGACCCTTTGTTACGTCGCCAACAGGCACTGAAATTGCAGAGCCTGAATCGGTGACGGGGGTTCCACGAACCATTCCATCGGTAGGTTGCATTGAGATGGCACGGACTAAGTTGTCGCCGATATGAAGGGCAACTTCTAACGTCAACGTGCGCGTCTCACCGCTCAAGGTAACATCTGCTTTGAGGGCGTTGAAGATTGCAGGCATTGCATCGGCTGGGAATTCAATATCCACTACCGGTCCAATTACTCGTGCTACGCGGCCATTATTATTTGTCTCAACTGACATCATTCACTCCCTGCACTAGCTGAGGCCAACGCGTCTGCGCCGCCGACAATTTCACTGATCTCTTGGGTAATTTCGGCCTGACGGGCCGCATTCGCAAGTCGCGTGAGCGACTTGATTAACTCATCAGCATTATCTGTTGCTGACTTCATTGCACGTCGGCGTGCAGCATGCTCGGAAGCAGCTGATTGCAACATTGCATTAAATACTCGAGCCTCAATGTAACGCGGAAGAAGTGCATTGAGCACTTTTTCCCCACTTGGTTCGAATTCATACATTGGCAGTAAGCCAGTTGGAACGGGTGCATCAGATTCAACGACCTCAAGTGGCAGCATGCGCTTGGCCTGTGCATTTTGAACCATCATTGATTCGAACTCGGTGAAAACGATATGAATCTCATCGACGCCACCAATCTCTGTCTGTGCATCGGCTAGGAAAGCAACCATCAGAGCATCGGCAACTTCTTTCGCATTTTCATATGTTGGGTTATCTGAGAAGCCCGTCCATGAACCTGCAATCGCACGGTTACGGAAACGATAGTAGTTAACTGCCTTTCGGCCCACTAAATATGAAGTTGTTTGCAGGCCGCGCCCACGTAGAAGTGTTGCTAACTGCTCACCCTCTTTGATTGCATTATTTGAATAAGCACCGGCCATGCCACGGTCAGCTGAGATAATCAAAATCGCTGCGCGAATTGGATTTGGAGATGGTGTCGTGAGCGGGTGATTCGTTGAAGAGTATGTGGCTACTGCAGAAACAGCACGGGTCAACTCATTAGCATATGGAGTCGACGCAGTTACCCGTTGTTGCGCTTTAACGATTCGAGAGGCAGAGATTAACTCCATAGCCTTCGTAATCTTTTTAGTCGCTTTTACGGATCGCATGCGTCTGCGATAAATGCGGAGTTGGGCACCCATGGTTTACTTCTTCACCGCCGGTGGGACGTGCTTTGTAATCTGCTCAGAGCCTTCGCCCTTAAGTGCTTCAACTGGAGCATCTTTTACGACTACGGCGATAGTAGGAACAAAGCGCGTCTTAAATGAGGCAACGGCCTCGACCATTGAAGCCACCGTGTCATCCTCTAACTGCTTAGTTTCGGCGATAACGTCAAAGATTGCTTTGCGTTCGCGACCAATGTAATCGAGAAGCTCTGATTCAAAGCGACGGATATCGGCCACTGCAACATCATCGAGTGCGCCCGATGTTCCGGCCCAGATTGAAACAATCTGACGCTCGAGTGAGTACGGTGAGTACTGACCTTGCTTCAAAAGTTCAACCATTCGAGCACCGCGCTCAAGTTGTGCCTTTGATGCTGCATCTAGATCTGAACCAAATGCTGCAAAGGCTTCAAGCTCACGAAACTGAGCAAGATCAAGCCGTAAACGACCAGCAATCTTCTTCATCGCCTTAGTCTGAGCAGAGCCTCCCACGCGAGAAACAGAGACACCCACGTTGATCGCTGGGCGAACTCCGGCGTTAAATAAATCTGTTTCAAGGAAGCACTGACCATCGGTAATAGAAATTACGTTTGTAGGAATGAAGGCTGAAACGTCATTTCCCTTAGTCTCAATGATTGGCAGACCAGTCATTGAGCCGCCACCGAGCTCATCAGAGAGCTTCGCACAACGCTCTAATAAACGTGAGTGTAAGTAGAAAACATCTCCCGGGTATGCCTCGCGGCCTGGTGGGCGACGAAGCAACAATGAGACTGAACGGTAGGCCTCGGCCTGCTTGGAAAGATCATCAAAAACAATGAGAACGTGCTCACCCTTATACATCCAGTGCTGACCAATTGAAGAGCCTGTGTAAGGAGCTAAGTACTTAAAGCCAGCTGGATCAGAGGCCGGGGAGGCGACGATGGTTGTGTACTCCATTGCGCCAGCCTCTTCTAATGCAGCTTTAACCGATGCAATCGTTGAACCCTTTTGGCCAATAGCAACATAGATACATTTAACTTGCTTTTTTGGATCTCCAGTTTTCCAGTTTTCTTTCTGGTTAATAATTGTGTCGACGGCAACTGCGGTCTTACCGGTCTGACGATCACCAATGATGAGCTGGCGCTGGCCGCGACCAATAGCAGTCATCGCATCGATTGCTTTAATTCCAGTTGCTAGTGGCTCCTTAACTGGCTGACGCTCAACTACTGATGGCGCCTGCACCTCAAGGGCTCGACGTGCATCGGCTTTGATTTCGCCCTTGCCATCGATGGGACGACCCAATGGATCAACAACACGACCAAGGAAGGCATCACCTACTGGCACAGAGAGAATCTCTCCAGTACGTCGAACCGATGAGCCCTCTTCGATTCCAGTTGTATCACCAAGAATAACAACACCGATTTCGCGAACATCTAAGTTAAGAGCAAGGCCTAGAGTTCCATTCTCGAACTGCAAAAGCTCATTGGCCATTGTCGATGGGAGCCCTTCGACGCGCGCAATTCCGTCACCTGCCTGGCTAACAGTTCCGACCTCATCACGAGTCGCGCTGCCTGGATCGTATGACTTAACGAATGTCGCTAAGGCATCACGGATCTCTTCGGGCCGGATTGTAAGTTCCGCCATTTTATTCTCCCTTTTCTTGTTTCTAGTTAAAAATTTATGCACTCTTACCAGCAAGCAGGCGATCTGCTTGTGCTAAACGAGCTACCAAAGTTCCATCGATGAGTTCATCTGCAATTCGAATTGACAGACCTCCCACGACTTCCTTTTCAATGCTGACATTCACTCGAATTTCATGGCCCATCATCTTGGTCAAAGCGCTGGTTAAACGAGTGGTTTGCTCTTGTGTGAGCGGATTAGCAGATACAACATGTGCAATCAAGCGTGCTTTACGTGCAGAGATGATGTCTGCGAACTCGTTAAGTCCACTCTCAAGACTGCGGCCCCTTGGGTAATCAACTAAAAATGAGATTAAATCAATCGATGTTTGAAGTACCTTTCCAGACAGGAGGGTAGACACCAAAGCGCTCTTTTTAACCTCTGAGATTGAACGAAGTGCAAAGGTTGCACGAAGCTCTGGATTCTTGGTAACGATTTGAGCAAAGGCAAAAAGCTCCGATTCAAGTTGATCGAGTTGAGATGCTTTTTCAACGGCAACAGTTGCAGCTTCTACACCAAGGAGCTCAATAACATCCCCTAAATCTCTCGGTGATGACCAACGAAGACTCACCATTGACGAAAGAAGTACAAAGGCTTTTCCGCTTTGCATACTGGAAAAAACCGTCTTGCTTAACTCAACTTTAGAAGCAGCATCACGTGCAAAATCAGTTAACGCTCTACGCAAAGCAATTGAAGAGTCAAGAACAGTAACAATCGCCAAAAGATCAGCAGAAACTTTAGCTGCAGCCGATGCATCGCCACTTGAGATCAAATTCTCAAGCTCTGCACGGGTTGCGACTAGAGATAGTCGACTTGAACCTTTTAGTGAAAGTGTCATAGTTACTGTGACTTCTCCACATCTGCTAGAAAACGCTCAACAACACGTGATTGACGTGCTGCATCATCGAGAGATTCTCCGACAATTCTTGAAGCGAGTTCAGTCGCTAGTGCACCTACTTCATTAAGTAGCGAATTAAAGGCGGCTTGTCGTTCAGCATCAATCGATGCACGGGCCGAAGCAGTAATGCGCATAGCCTCTTCTTGAGCAGTTGTTCTCATCTGCTCGAGAATTACAGAGCCCTCTGCGCGTGCCTCTTCACGAAGCTTTGCCGCTTCACCGCGAGCATCTGCTAGCTGAGCTTTATACATCTGCAATGCTGCTGCCGCTTCGCGTTGAGCGATTTCTGCGCGCTCTAAGCCACCCTCAATTGCTTCGGTGCGATCCTTATAAGCTTTTTCGAAACGTGGAACTGCACGTGCACGAATAAGCAAAAAGAGGATACCGAAGGCAACGAAACCAACAATGATTTCTGCAGGTTTAGGAATGACAGGACTTGCCCCCACCTCAGCGGATGCAAGAAATCCAATTTTACTCAACATCTATTACTCCTAGTTTATTTCTAGCTAATTCTTACTTCAGTACGAATGCAAGAACAAGGCCGAATAGCGCCAAAGCTTCAGCAAGGGCGAAGCCAAGGAATGCGATTGGCTGCAGGATGCTGCGAGCCTCTGGTTGACGAGCAACGCCGCTGATGTATGCAGCGAAGATCAAGCCGGTAGCAGTACCGGGTCCAATAGTCGAAAGGCCGAAACCTACGATTGCGAGAGTACCTGTCATTTCTCTTTCCTTTCATATTGGCCAAACGGTCGTTTGGTCAAAGTTATTGTGGTTTTAGTGCTCGTCGGCGAGTGCTCCGGCGATGTAGAGAGCGGTCAGTAAAGTGAAGATATAAGCCTGTAATGCTTGGATTCCTAGTTCGAAGAAGCTCAAGCCAATTGCGAAACTGAATGAGAACAAACTTAAGAATTTAAGAATGAGCCCACTGGTCAGCAAATACTCGCCACCAAGAGTAAAGACTAAAAGCAAAAGATGACCAGCAAACATATTGGCAAATAAACGCATTGACAGTGTTAAAGGTCGAGTAACAAGGTAGGTGAGTAACTCTACAGGGGTTAAGATGAGATAAACAGGCTTTGGAATTCCAGGCATGAAACAGATGTCTTTAACATACTTACCCAGTCCGTGTTTCTTGATTGCAACATAGTGATAAGTAACGTAAGAAAAAATAGTTACGCCGATTGGAAATCCGATGTGCGACATCGTTGGAAACTGTAATAAAGGAACGATTCCAAATACATTATTTGTCAGAATAAAGATAAAGAGTGAGAATAGAAATGGAACAAATCTCATGAACTCTGGCCCAATAACATCGCGGCCAAGCTCATTGCGGATAAATGTGTAGATTGATTCACCCGCAAATTGAAGTTTTGATGGAACTATGGCGGCTTTGCGCGCCGACAATGTAAAAAAACTTCCAGCCAAAATCACTGAAAGGAAAACTAAGAGGACTGGCTTGGTAAATAGGATGCTATCTCCGAAAATTGGTTGAAAATCGAAGTCGGCGCTGCTTGGAGGGACGAAGCCTGGGTTGGCTTGTATCCATAATCCGCGCACTGAATACTCCTTCTCAAGCGATGGTCAATAGCTCTTGGCCCCTGGGGCGTACTGCCCAAACTTAGAGGCTTGCACCTCTACTTGCAAAATCAAAAACTGCCCCGCCCCTTGAGGAGGCCCGGTCCTCGGCTCCGATTTAACTCTTAAGAAAACGGAGCCAGATCAACCAAAAACTCGAACCTATACCAAGAACTAGCCCGACGATAAGCAGGAAATGGGTACCAAGAAAATGGTCACCAAGAGCGCCTGCGCCCCCCCAAAAAACTAGACCAGAGATGAGATAGGCAAGTATTGACCAAAAGGCTGCATCATCATTCATCGCCATTACAGTTCACCCATTCCATCTGATTGATTGTGACTGGTATCACCAGGTAATGGTAAATGAAGGCGAAGTTTTAAGAAAGCCCTCACCTCCCCCGCAAGCCAAGCAAATGTAATTGCAACTGCAACTACACCAAAAGTTGTTCGATCTAAACTCTTCTCTGGCACTGTATTTACTACAACGAGTAGAAACACCCCCAAAATTAGCAATTTTGCAAAGTAAGAGATTAAAACTAAAACCATTGTCATCATTGGATCTAATTTTCGAGAGTATTTTGAAATCGCCAAGTGGATGCCGAAAAAAATAAGAACTATAAACTCAGCCAGAATACCGCCCACAATCGATGATGTTCCTCGAGCTAGCGTCATACCTATCGTTGCAAGCACACCAACAACGCTTGCAGGAAGAATGGCACCACGCCACATTTCAAACTCAGTTGATTGACTCACTCGTGCACCATACTCTTACGACTGATTGCTAGGGTAATTGAAGCGAGCAATATTAATGTAAACAAAGCCACCCACCATGGTGCAAAAGCCAATACTGTCACTGGAAAAGCTATCGTTGCAGTCCATAGGTAGAGAATGGATGCACTCCTTAATTGAGAGTGTCCAGCATTTAATAGGCGATGGTGTAAGTGCTCGTTATCCGGTGCAAATGGAGATTTCCCAGCTTTCACTCGTCGAGATACGGCAAGTAATAAATCCGCTAATGGAATTGCTAGTACTGCAAATGGAAGTAAGAGAGGGAGTAATGTAGGTCCAGATGATTCAGCAGAAATCGCATTTGGATCGACTTGTCCGGTTAAAGTCACTGCCGCTGATGCCAATAAAAGGCCAAGCAACATAGAGCCACTATCCCCCATAAAAATTCTTGCTGGATGTGCATTATGAGGCAAGAAACCTATGCAAATACCAACTAATACTGCAGTAATTAGGGATGGTGCACCCGCTCGGCTAAAACCATAATCAACGGCCAATAGATATGCAAAAGCAAAAAATGCTATTCCCGCGATTGCAACTATTCCGGCGGCTAATCCATCTAGGCCATCAATGAAATTAACTGCATTGATAGTTACGACTACAACTAGAACTGTAATTAGTTGGCCAATGCTTGGTGGCAAAGTGATAACTCCATTTATTGGCAACCACAAAATTTGAATTCCATACAACAGCAATATGCTGGCGACAAATACTTGGCCTGCAAGTTTTGTCAGCGCATCCAGTTGGAAGCGATCATCCGCCATGCCCAATAAAACAATTGCAGTAGCGGCAACAAAAATTCCTTCCGCTTCGTGACCAAATGATTTTCCCACGAGTGGCAAGTGATTAACGATTAAAAAAGTAAGCGCCATCGCTATCCACATCGCTACGCCGCCCCATCTGGCAGTAGGAGTTGTATGAATATCTCGCCCACGAATAGCTGCTACTGCACCAAATTTAATCGCTTGACTGCGCACAAAAGGTGTAATCAGGTAACACAGTGCAGCTGAAATGAGCAGAGTTACTAAATATTCGCGCATAAAATCAATTACGCCTGATAAATAGGAAAACGGGCAGTCAATGCATGTACTTCTAACTTTATTGCCGAATGAATTGCACCGTCTTCGGTTGCAATTGCACGAGCAATCAGAGATGCAATCTGTTGCATCTCTTCAACTCCCATTCCCTGAGTAGTGGTGGCAGGAGTTCCTACGCGTACTCCACTAGTAATCCCTGGCTTTTCTGGATCATATGGAATTGAATTCTTATTCATAACTATTCCCGCAGCACCGCACCGTTCATCAGCGATTTTGCCTGTCACTCCTGTACTGCGGATATCCATCAGAGCAAGGTGAGTTTGAGTTCCGCCAGATACTGCTCGCATGCCTTCAGATTCAAGCGCCGCAGCTAAAGCCTTTGCATTAACGATTACATCCTTGGCATATTTTTGGTACCCCGGAGTCGCACACTCTGCAAGGGCGACTGCTTTACCGGCAACTGCTGACATGATTGGCCCGCCCTGCATTCCAGGGAAAACTGCTTTATCAATTGCGCTAGCGTGTTCATCTTTCGCCAAAATCATTCCACCGCGTGGTCCACGTAATACTTTGTGCGTTGTGAATGAAACTACATCGGCATATGGAACAGGTGATGGAATCGCCTTTCCTGCGACTAGACCGATGAAGTGAGCGGCGTCCACCCACATAATCGCACCGACTTCATCGCAGATTGCACGGATTTTTTCAAAATCTATTAATGATGGATATGCCGTTGCGCCAGAACAAATCATCTTTGGCTGCGTTGCGATCGCTTTATCTCGAAGTTCGTCGTAATCAATGAGCTCGTTATCGGCGCGCACACCGTATGACTCAACGTTAAACCACTTGCCTGAAAAATTAACTGCCGAACCATGAGTTAAGTGGCCACCATGTGGCAGTGACATTGCCAGAATAGTATCGCCTGGCTTCGTAAAGGCTTGATACACGGCGATATTGGCACTAGCTCCAGAGTGTGGTTGAACGTTGGCATGATCTGCACCAAAAAGAGATTTTGCACGTTCAATTGCAAGAAACTCTGCCTTATCAACCTCTTCGCAGCCACCGTAGTAGCGCTTACCTGGATAACCCTCTGCATACTTATTCGAAAGTGATGAACCCATCGCCGCCAATACTGCACGAGAAGTAAAGTTTTCTGATGCAATTAACTGCAAGTTCGTCTGTTGACGTTTGAGTTCAGACAATAGAACTGTGGCAATCTCTGGATCTTGCTCGGTTAAAGCGTCGAAGTCGGGACCATAGAAAGTAGTCATAATGCAATCTTATAGTGCAGTTGCTTCAGGCACGATATTGAGAATCTCTTCCAACGATACTGCCCCGATTCGAAGTACACGTATGCCAGTCTCATCGGCCTCAAGGACGGTAGTTGCAGGGCCTTTGCGCAGATTTCCATTATTGAACTGCAACCCCAGCTCTGAGTCCAAAACAGAGATATCGCTCAGAGATTTAGGCGCTGAGCCTCCAACCCGTACCGCACTTCCCACCGCTAATGGTCCAGTCTCTGCTAATAACGCTTTGGCAAATTTGCTCTTAGGCACGCGAATACTTATTTGATCAAGCTGGTTTGCATCTCCCAAATCCCAACTCAATCCAGTTTGTGGGCGCAGATTCATAGAGACCATACCTGGCCAAAACTTTTTCATCAGCGCCGCAATCTCTGGGGTGATCTGACGAACTACACCTTGAGCGGTCTTTTGATTACCAACTAGAACTTGTGCTGCAGTAAATAATGGATCCCCGCGCAAAACGTGCATCGCCCGCACGGTATCGTGTTTAAATGCATCACATGCAAATGCATAACTATGCTCCAAAGGAATTGCAATGATGTAGCCATCTGAGATTGCTTCGACCGCTTTTTTTACATGGCGAGAAAGTTCACCGGTTTTCAGATCAATCTCTTTACCCATGGCTACTTCCTCACTGCACTCGTCCATCGTGGACGTCCAACAAGGTCATTATGAAGCGCAATATTATCGAAATCTCCCGTTAGTTCGGCGGCAACTGCAGCCCCTTGTTCTTCAGTATGTTCAATAACCAGTACGCCAGCGTTTTTCAGTAAACGTGCAGCTGCCTCAATGAACATCTTCGGAAGCTCCATTCCAGTCGGGCCGCCAAATAAAGCGACGTGCGGCTCAAAGCCGGCGACATCTCGGGGCAGAGTCTGTGAATCTGGAATATAAGGAGGGTTAGCGATTACGACATCACATTTAACTCCCAGCAATACTTCGGAAACATCGCCTTCAACAACTCGAACATTCTCGGCGATAACTGAGACATTTTTCTTGAGCCAATAAATAGCTGCGGGCGATTTCTCGACTGCGATTACTCGAGTATCTGGTGCTTCAGTGGCAATCGCTAACGCTAACGCTCCAGAGCCTGAACCTAAATCAATCACACTGACGGGGGCTGGAAGGCTTTTTATGTGAGTCAAAACTGCATCAACAAGGAGCTCTGATTCGGGACGTGGAACTAATACGCCAGGGCCAACTTCAATCTCCAAATAGCGAAATGCTGCACGTCCGGTCAGATACTGAAGAGGTTCGTGATCAATACGACGATCTAAGAGTGCATAGAACTGTTCTTCGATTACTTCAGTCTCACTCATTGCCGAAAGTGTTGTTTCAACAAGAACTGGGTTGTGTAAATCCATGCGCGAGAGACCTAATACATGCGCCAGCAAATGCTCAGCATCAACCTCTAATATACCTGACTCGGCTAACTGTGATTTTGCATCACGTAGTAAGGCCTTGATATCCATGGAGTTTTACTTCGTGTTGGCAAGACGTGCCGCTTTATCGGCATCGATTAAAGCTTGAATCATGTCATCGAGATCGCCATTTAATACTGCATCTAAATTATTTGATTTGTAATTCACGCGGTGATCACTAATGCGGTTCTCTGGATAGTTATATGTGCGAATCCGCTCAGACCTATCGACAGTACGCACCTGACTCTTTCGCTCTGCAGATGCCGCAGCCTCTTGCGCCTCTTGCGCTGCCGCCAACATGCGAGCGCGCAGAATACGCAGGGCAGACTCTTTATTTTGTAATTGGCTCTTTTCATTCTGGCACGAGACAACAATTCCAGTGGGAATATGAGTTAATCGCACCGCCGAGTCAGTTGTATTAACTGATTGACCCCCAGGGCCAGATGATCGGTAAACATCCACGCGCACATCGTTCATATTTAACTCAACGTCGACCTCTTCGGCCTCTGGCAGAATCAAAACTCCCGCAGCCGATGTGTGTATCCGTCCTTGGCTCTCAGTCTCTGGGACCCGTTGCACGCGGTGCACTCCGCCTTCGAATTTTAATCGTGCATATGGTGATTCACCAGGTGCTGGAACGCCTTTAGATTTAACACCTACAGAAATGTCTTTGTATCCACCCATCTCACTTTCGGTAGCATCAATAATTTCGACTTTCCAATTATGTTTTTCTGCATACCGCATATACATGCGCAGTAAATCGCCAGCAAAAATCGCTGATTCATCTCCACCTGCCCCAGCCTTAACTTCCAAAATGACATCGCGGTCATCATTAGGGTCGCGCGGAAGCAATAACTCTTCTAGCTTCTCCCCTGCAGAAATTGCTGTGGCCTCTAGCGCTGGTATTTCAGATGCAAAGTCAGGATCTACAAGAGCTAACTCTCTTGCCGCTAATAGATCATCCTCTGCGGATTTCCATGCTTTGAAGCCAGCGACAACTGGACCAAGTTGGGCATAGCGGCGACCTAGTTTGCGCGCATTAGCTTGATCATCGTGAATAGAAGGATCAGCCATCTTTGCTTCTAGTTCGGCGTATTCACGAACCATTTCATGTGCAGATGCAAAGCGATCATTTGTCATTGGCTTCTCCTTTCAAATTCGCGGTGGTTATGCAAATAAAAAGACCGCGACCGCAACCCTTAAGGCTGCGATGCGGTCTCTTTAGAAAGCTACTTAGCGTCTGTCGTCTTTTTTCCGAAGCGCTCTTCAAACTTAGCTACGCGTCCACCAGTATCTAGGATGCGCTGCTTGCCAGTGTAGAACGGGTGGCATACAGAACAAACTTCAACGTAGATTGAAGCGCTGGCAACTGTTGAGCGGGTTACAAACTTCTCACCGCAACCGCAGGTTACTTGGGTCTCTTTGTACTCTGGGTGGATCTCTGGCTTCATATTAATTCCCTAATTTTATGCCTGGGTCCTAATCTCTTGTTCGGAAACTAGGTGAACCAAGCGGATTGGTTAACGTGGATAAGAGTAGGCCAAAGCCCATATTTAATGAAATTTACGCCTAATTACTTGCTGTCATCAGGGCCAGAAGTCGTCTTCTGAATCTGCATCAAGAACTCAACGTTTGATTTAGTGCCCTTCATCTTCTCTAGGAGAAGTTCCAGTGCAGCTTGCGGCTCTAGAGCATGCAGTACGCGACGAAGTTTCCAGACAATATTGAGCTCCTCAGAGCCCATCAGGATTTCTTCCTTACGAGTACCGGATGCAACAACGTTTACCGCTGGGAAGATGCGCTTATCAGCTAGACGTCGATCAAGGATTAACTCCATATTTCCAGTGCCCTTGAACTCTTCGAAAATAACTTCGTCCATGCGAGAACCAGTATCAACCAACGCTGTTGCAAGAATCGTAAGTGATCCGCCATCTTCAATGTTACGTGCAGCTCCAAAGAACTTCTTCGGTGGATAAAGCGCAGCTGAATCAACACCACCAGAAAGAATGCGGCCAGATGCAGGTGCAGAAATGTTATATGCACGACCCAAACGTGTAATTGAGTCAAGCAGAACCACAACATCATGTCCTAGTTCTACAAGACGCTTTGCGCGCTCGATTGCTAACTCGGCAATTGTCGTGTGATCATCTGCAGGGCGATCAAAAGTTGAAGCGATTACTTCACCTTTGACTGAGCGCTGCATATCAGTAACTTCTTCTGGCCGCTCATCTACAAGAACAACCATTAAGTGACACTCAGGATTATTTGTTGTTATCGCATTAGCGATTGATTGCAAGACCATCGTCTTACCAGCTTTAGGAGGTGACACGATAAGACCGCGCTGCCCCTTACCGATTGGTGCAATCAAATCAATAACACGTGTAGTTAAAATATTTGGTTCAGTCTCAAGACGTAGACGCTCTTGTGGATACAGTGGAGTTAATTTTCCGAATTCAACACGATTACGGGCCTCTTCTGGACTCATTCCGTTAACTGTTTCCAGAGTAATGAGTGCGTTGAACTTCTGCTTTGTTTCACCTTCGCGAGGCTGGCGAACTTGGCCTGTAACAACATCTCCTTTACGAAGACCGTTACGGCGAACTTGCTGAAGTGTTACGTAAACATCGTTAGGTCCTGGTAAGTAACCCGTTGTTCGGATGAAGCCATAACTATCAAGAATGTCTAGAAGTCCACTTACTGGGACCAAAACATCGTCATCGCTGAGAACTGGTTCACGATCTTCGCGCGGTGCACGGTCACGATTATTTCGATCGCGATTACGTCCGCGAGTGCGGTCATGACGGTCATTTCGATCGTTGCGGTTACCACGGTCGCTGGAAGAGGAGTCTTCTTCTGAATTGTCCTCTAAATCTTGTGATGCGCTTGAAGTTGGCTTGCTCTCCTTCTTGCGGCTATTTCGTGCTTCACGGCGTGCTTCACGCTCTGCCTTGGCTGCCTCTCGATTCTTTGCCTGTAAATCGGCAATTGCTTCGACTAGTTCACCTTTCTTCATCTTTGCTGCGCCATCGACACCCAACTGTGTTGCAACAGTTTTTAATTTTGGGAGCGTCATTGCGGCAAGCTCTGGACTTTGTGAACGTACTGGCTCTTCTGTTGTTGTCATCTGTTTCTTTTCGCTATTGGTTTTCGGGCCTATTTTATAAACCGAAAAACCGTGGATTATTTTCTTGATTTATCTGAAGTGTTACTGACCGATTTAAAAGGTCAAGCAGATGGCTAAATGCTAGCAGGGCAGAAGGCTAAGGACAAAATTTAGCCTTAGAGCAATTACAAAACTTAGAGCAATATGGCTCCCATTCGAGATATACCAAGGGCTTGAACGGCGAAAGCATCGCCTGCAGCACGCGTGAGCTCGTCAATCTCATCAGATCCGCCAGTGTGGAGAACCAATACCGATGGGCCAGCACCCGAAATAAAGGCCGCTACTCCTGCATTGCGAAGTTTCACAAGTAACTTAAATGATGCCGGCATAGCTTCGGCGCGATATGTCTGATGCAGGAAATCTTGTGTCGCAGTGTGAAGTAAATCTGGGCGGTGCTGTAAAGCATGTACCAGTAAAGCGGTGTGAGCTGAATTCTTTACAGCATCGCTATGTGGAATCAACTCTGGGAGCATCTTGCGAGCTTTCGAGGTTGCTACAGAGTTTGACGGGATGAATGCCAATGCACTTATTCGCGGATCAACTTCTAGCTGAACAGATAATGCCACATTGTGTCCATGCTGTATCTCTTGCCAAGCAACTGTTGCTCCACCATAAATTGCAGCAGCAACATTGTCGGGGTGACCCTCAATCTCGCTCGCCAAATTCAACATATCCTCGTTACTCATCTGCTCGGCACCACCTAAGACGAGTGCTCGAGCAAGTGATAATCCACCAACGATTGCACTTGCAGAGGATCCAAGTCCGCGGGTATGCGGAATAACGTTCAGTGCACGTAAAGCAATTCCGCGGGGCCTGCCACCAAGAAAATCAAAACCTTTGTACATCGATTTAATGACTAGGTTTTTTTCATTTCTTGGAAGTGAATCTGAACCTTCTCCCGAGATGTCAATATCTACAATCTGTTCATCTAAAACTTGAGCGATATATTTATCGTGTATCCCAAGAGCTAGACCAAGACTGTCGAATCCAGGTCCCAAGTTGGCACTTGTCGCAGGCACTTGTACTTGAATAGCTTGTGCTTTGAAAGTTGGTTTCATTTTATTTCAGTCCGAGTGCTTTAGCAGCAGCTTTAATGTTGACTGGAACAACCACAGGTTTCTTAGTAGTTTCTAAGGCGTAAGAAATATCTTTTAAACCATGCCCCGTCACCGTGATGACGATGGTCTTATCCTTTGGAAGCTTTCCTGCTTTCTTGTATTTCAACAAGCCTGCTAAGCCAGCAGCTGATGACGGTTCCACAAAAATGCCTTCTTTGGCCGCAATTAAGCGATATGCGGCAAGGATTTCTCGATCGGTAACTGAATCAATAACCCCGCCCGAAGAATCGCGGGCTTCTACGGCTTGCTGCCATGATGCAGGATTACCAATTCGAATTGCAGTTGCAATGGTCTCTGGGTTTGAAACAATTTTTCCTTTGACAATTGGTGCCGCACCCGCAGCTTGAAAGCCATACATAGATGGCAAACGTGCAGCTAACCCATCGTCGAAATACTCTTTATAACCCTTCCAATATGCAGTTATGTTTCCAGCGTTCCCGACCGGTAAAGCATGAATGTCGGGTGCATTTCCTAACATATCTACAATTTCAAAAGCTGCAGTTTTTTGTCCTTCTATCCGAAAGGGATTAACTGAGTTAACAAGTGCAACCGGATAGTTCTCGCTTAACTCACGAGCTAAAGTTAAACAATCATCAAAGTTTCCATTTACTTGCAAGATTGTTGAGCCATGAATAACGGCTTGGGCAAGTTTGCCCAATGCAATCTTTCCTTTAGGAATTAAAACAGCAGGAACCATCCCCGCTTTCACAGCATATGCCGCGGCCGATGCTGAAGTATTGCCAGTTGATGCACAAATAACTGCCTTCGCACCCTCTTCTGCTGCTTTTGAAATTGCCATGGTCATTCCACGATCTTTAAACGAACCGGTTGGATTCAGCCCCTCATATTTAATCCATACGTTGTTGCCTAAAAGCTCTGAAAGATGCACCGCGTGAATGAGTGGGGTTCCACCTTCTCGTAAAGAGATGATTGGAGTGTTTGCGCTGACAGGAAGACGATGACGATACTCCTCAATTACTCCGCGCCACTGATGAGCACCTTTTTTGCTGTTTCCAAAAATGCCCATTTAAGAAACCGCTCCTTCAACACGAATCACAGATTCAACTTTGCTTACAATATCCATGGAAGTTAATTTCTTAATACACGAAGTCAGAGATGCCTCAGTTGCTGAGTGAGTTACTACAATTAGCTCAGCATCTTTATCTTTACCGGCCTGTCGCACGGTTTGGATTGAAATACCCTCACTGGCAAAAGTTTGGGCAATCGAAGCCAAAACACCAGACTTATCAGCTACATGAAGTCGGATAAAGAATTGTGACTTAACTTCGCCAACCGGTGCGATATCTAGATCTGCATAGTCAGATTCTCCATACCCAACAGTTGAATATGCGCGGTGGCGAGTAACTGCAACTAAATCGCCAAGGATCGCAGATGCTGTCGGCGCTCCGCCGGCACCTCTGCCATAAAACATTAATTCTCCTGCAGCTTCAGACTCAACATAGACAGCGTTGAATGCATTTCGAACGGCTGCAAGAGGGTGCGATGTCGGCAAAATTACTGGGTGCACTCGTACTGAGATTTCATCTTTTAATGTCAACTCTGCGATTGCTAACAGTTTAATGACACAACCCATTGGTTTTGCGGCATTGACATCATCAATAGATATTTTTGAGATACCTTCACAATAAACTTCATCAATTGTCACAGTGCTGTGAAATGCCAAACTTGCTAACAGTGCGGCTTTAGCAGCAGCGTCATGGCCATCAACGTCAGCGGTTGGATCGGCTTCTGCATAGCCAAGTGCTTGTGCCTCTTTTAATACGTCGGCGAATTCACGGCCTTCTTCCTGCATCTTGGTTAAAATGTAGTTTGTAGTGCCGTTGACGATTCCCATAACACGAGTGATTTGATCACCAGCTAGGGATTCACGCATTGAGCGAATAATTGGAATTGCACCTGCAACTGCTGCTTCATAATACAAATCAACTTTTGCTGCATCTGCAGCATTAAATAGTTCATGACCATGTGTCGCCAAAAGCGCTTTGTTAGCCGTAATGACTGATTTTTTATTCTTTATCGCCTCTAAAATTAAAGTACGGGCAGGCTCGATACCTCCCATAACTTCAATGACAATATTTATTTCTGGATCAGTAACAATTGAATTCAAATCTGTTGTGATCATCGATGCATCAATGCCATCTCGCACTGCATTGCTTCGAACCCCCACTTTTTTCAAAACAAGTAACGCTCCAGAGCGATCCGAGAGCTCTTGGCGATCAGATTGGAGCAAACGTGCCACTTGACTGCCGACTACGCCAGCACCAAGCATGCCAATTGAGATTGTTTTTAAGCCTGCGTCCATGCGGTTATTCTTTCACAGATGCATGTAAGGGCGTTAAATATCCAATGCCAAGAGATCAGCCTCTGTTTCACGGCGCACAATCACGCGGGCTTTTCCATTGGCGACTGCAATAACAGGTGGTCGTGGAACATGGTTGTAATTGCTTGCCATACTGCGTCCATATGCTCCAGTTGCTGGTGTGGCCAATAAATCTCCTGGAGCAATATCGCCAGCTAAAGCAATGTCTCGGATAAGAATGTCACCAGTTTCGCAGTGTTTACCGACTAAACGGCTAGAAATCGCTCTTTGATTTGATGTGCGATTTGCAAGTACTGCCGTGTACTCAGCCGAATACAACGCTGGACGAATATTTTCACTCATTCCACCGTCAACTGAAATGTATCGCCGCTTATCCCCATTTTCTAAAATTACATCTTTCACGGTACCCACTTCATACAAAGTAAACATTGTTGGCCCAACAATTGCCCGGCCTGGTTCGATTGAGATGCGCGGGATCGATAAATTGTGCAGGGAGCAGCTAGTAGTTACTGCAGTTACAAGTGCCCGCATAACAACTGTTGGTGCCAACTCTTCGTCACCAGGAAGATAATGAATGCCATACCCTCCACCTAAATCAAGTTCAGGAAGTTCAACTCCAAATTCATCACGGAATTTAGCAAGGAGTGCAATTAATCGCTCAGCACTAATTTCAAATGAGCTAGTATCTAAAATCTGTGAACCAATATGTGCGTGAAAACCACGCAACTCTATTGCTGGATAGTTTTGGACAGTTTCAATTGCCTTCCATGCCGCACCACTTGCTATTGAAAAACCAAACTTCACATCTTCATGTGCAGTGGCAATTGACTCATGTGTGTGAGCTTCAATTCCAGGTGTCAGACGCAGTAACACTCGTTGTACTTTTCCATGTTTTGTCGCAATAGCGCCAACGCGCTCGATTTCATAAAGCGAGTCAAGAACAATTGTCCCAACCCCAGCTAAGACCGCTTTTTCAATCTCATTTGCTGACTTATTGTTTCCGTGGAGTTCAATCTTTGCAGGTTCGATGCCTCCAGCTAGGGCAACCGCTAATTCACCACCTGTGCAGACATCTATTCCGATACCAACATCTTTAATCCACCGCGCAACTTCGGTGCAGATAAAGGCTTTTGCTGCGTAATAAACATGGCCTGCATTCTCGCCAAATCCCTGCTGGAGTGCTTGATTCCAGCTAGCGGCGCGAGCACGAAAATCCGCCTCATCCATAATGAAGGCTGGAGTTCCAAACTCATTTGCTAACTCTGTTGCACTAAGGCCAGAGATTGAGAGTTCGTTGGAAATGGAAACATTGGAGGACCACATATTTACATCCTCTCCGGCGCACTCACGCCTAATAAATCTAAACCATTTGCAATGACCGTTTTTGTAGAAGTACAGAGTAATAGGCGAGCAGTGTGCAGCGCAGTTGGATTTTCCTCACCCATCGGTAGCACTCGGCAATCGGCATAAAATCCGTGATAAGTACCAGCTAAATCCTCAAGGTAGCGGGCAATTCGATGTGGTTGTCGCAGTTCGGCCGCCGATGCGACGATGCGCGGAAATTCTGCAAGCTTGCCCAATAGTTCGTTTTCGCGATCATGAATCAACTGTGAAGAATCAAAATTATCGAGTTCTACCGAAATTTTTAACTCAGCCGCATTTCGTAAGACCGCTGCAATCCGTGCATGAGCATACTGAACGTAATAAACCGGATTCTCATTAGTGTTGCGCTTTAAAATATCGATATCCATCACCATAGGTGTATCTACTGGATATCTAATTAAGGTATAGCGGGCAGCATCAACACCGGTTTTTTCAACCAGCTCCTCTAAGGTAATAATTGTTCCAGCACGCTTAGAGAGCTTAACTTCTTGCCCACCTTCCATAATCTTTACTAGCTGCCCTATTAGTACATGAATGTTGTACTCAGGATCATCGCCAGCACATGCTGCAATTGCTTTCAATCTACCCACATAGCCATGGTGATCTGCACCTAACATGTAGATGCAGATATCAAAACCACGTTCACGCTTATTAATATAGTAAGCAGTATCCGATGAAAAATAAGTAAGCGAGCCATCAGATTTAGTTAACACTCGGTCTTTATCATCTCCAAAATCAGTTGTGCGCAGCCAGACAGCGCCTTCATTCTCAAAGACATGGCCTTGTCCGCGCAATTTTTCCACACCATGTTCAACCGCACCTTGATCGTGCAGAGAACGTTCTGAGAACCAAATATCAAAGTGAGTTCCAAAAATATCTAGAACTCGTTGTTGATCTTTTAATTGCACTGCATATGCCGCTTCTCTAAAAGCTATTAGTCGTGCATCTTCTGGCAGCGATAAAATTGTTGGCTCATTGGCAACTACTTGTTTTGCTAGATCGGCAATGTATTCGCCCTGATAACCATCTTCTGGAATTGGTTTCCCTAGAGCTGCAGCTGCGACGGATGCACCAAAGAAATCCATCTGATTTCCGCGGTCATTAATATAAAACTCTCGAGTGACTTCTGCTCCCGCAGCGCTTAATACTCGCCCTAGAGCATCACCCACTGCTGCCCATCGCGTATGGCCTAAGTGCAAAGGTCCAGTTGGATTTGCACTTATAAACTCTAAATTTATGCGAACACCTGCGAGCGCATTCCCTTTTCCATATTCGCTGGCCGCTTTTAAAATCGTATTTACTAATTCAGCTTGGTTAGCCCGGTTGAGAGTGATGTTAATAAATCCAGGTCCTGCTATCTCCAGTGACGAGATCGAATCCACCTCACTGAGTTGGTTGATAATTATTTGGGCGATATCACGTGGACTCTTGCCCGCGGCCTTCGCTAATTGCAGGGCGACCGATGTTGCATAGTCACCATGATCCCTATTCTTAGGTCGTTCAAGAGTGATAGTGCTGGGGATCTCTCCAGAAATCTCACCCTGTGAAATTGCGCGCGAGATTGCAGCCGATAAAGCGGCTTCGAGTAATTCCACCTGAGATGACACGGTGCAAGGTTACCGTCAGGCTGTAAACGGCGTTACCTAATCGTTAGGTAGTTAGCGAAATATTCATTGATTTACGTAGTGACGTTTTCGGTACTTTCTACTAGCGTGTAGCCTCAGACGCACTCTCCTCATCTGGGCAGAATACCTTTGCCCTGGGGTGCTTCTCCTTTCGAAAGGTGTTTCATATATGACAAAGCGCCGCCTCGCGATTACTGCAGCATTTGCCGCAGTTGCAATCGCACTCACAGGTTGCTCAAAGGCTGACAAAGCATCAGATGCTTTCGTCGGTGTAATTCTTCCAGATGCAGCATCATCAAACCGTTGGGAAACTGCTGACCGTGGATTCCTACAGGCAGCATTTGATGCCGCAAGCGTAAAAGTAGATATCCAAAATGCAAACGGTGACGTTGCTACATTTGCAACAATTGCAGATCAAATGCTCACAGCTGGTGCAAAGGTTCTTATTCTTGTGAACTTGGATTCAGATTCAGCTAAGGCTGTTCAAGATAAGGCAGCAGCCCAAGGTGTTAAGACAATCGATTACGATCGCCTCACACTTAACGGTTCAGCTTCATACTACGTTTCATTTGATAACGAAGCAGTTGGTCGTCTTCAGGGTGAAGGCATCAAGGCTTGCCTCGATGCAGCAGGAAAGACAAATGCACGTATCGTTTACTTGAACGGTTCACCAACTGATAACAATGCAACTCTTTTCAAGGCTGGTTATGACTCAGTGCTTCGTC
>WLMW01000018.1 GCA_009700025.1 Actinomycetota bacterium | reverse complement strand
GTTGAGGCTTGGAGAGAAATCTTCAAGCCTCAACTAATTAAAATTCCAACATTAGATAGGAATGAAATTGACCACTGATTTACTGCTCGAGATCAACTCTGTAGCCAAATCTTATGGTCCAGTGATAGCCCTAAAGAAAGCTAATTTGTCTGTCAGACCAGGAGAGATTCACGCACTTCTTGGCGCAAACGGGGCTGGTAAGTCCACCCTGGTAAAGATTTTAACTGGCGTAATTTCATCTGACACCGGCCAAATTTCATTACACGGCAAAAAAGTTCAATTCTCATCACCAGATGACGCAAGAAAAAACGGCGTTGCACCAGTATTCCAAGACCCTGCATTAATCCCTGATGTTTCGCTTGCGCGTAACTTGACGTTGACTGGAACAAATGAAAAACGGTTTCTTAAAGAGATAGAAGCAATGGGTTTATCTGTTAATTTGAACGAGATTGCCGCCAATATAGAACTTCCAACTTTACGAATGATCGACTTAGCCAGAGCGCTTAGCCACGATCCAGAACTACTTATTTTGGATGAAATTACCGCAGCGCTGCCAATAGATTTGGCGGATAAAGTCATCGAGATTATGAATGCACAGAAAAAGAAGGGCAAGTCTGTTATTTTCATTTCACACCGACTTGCCGAGATTGAAAGCATATGTGATTGGGCAACTGTTTTAAGAGATGGAATAGATGTTGACTCATTTGAGGCGACCAAGCAGATTGAAGACAGAATAGTTTCCGCGATGCTTGGCGAGAAAAATAACGTTGCGAATGCTTCTAGGGATAAAAGACAAAGCTCTCGCGAATCAGAAACGCTACTGGAAGTAATTAACCTTTCCGGAGGCAAAAACTTAACTGATGTGTCGTTTGAAATTAAAAAAGGTGAAGTTTTAGGAGTCGCAGCCCTAGAAGGCCAAGGCCAAGACTTCTTATTCGAGATTTTGGCTGGACAATCAAAACCTGACTCCGGTGAGATCGTGGTAAAGGGTCAGAGAGTGACATTTAAACATCCAGCAGATGCAATCAAATTAGGAATTTCATATGTTCCTGGTGACCGTAAATCTGCGTTAATGCCACAGCGCTCCATTAGAGAGAATTTAGCTTTAACCAGGTTTAGAGGGTTTAAGAATTGGGGCAGAATCAAGGGTCGGGAAGAAAACAGAACAGTTGATAACGCTGTTGCAGCACTTGAAATTGATACTCGTGCTAAATCTCAATTAAAGCGGTTGTCCGGAGGAAATCAGCAAAAAGTGACGATTGGTCGCTGGGTCACAACTGGTTTTGATTTACTTCTTTGCTTTGACCCAACAAGAGGAATCGATGTCGGAACCAAGCAACAGATTTATGAATTAATTAGGAAATTTGCCGATGAAGGCAAATCCGTACTTTTGTTTACTTCAGAGCTTCGTGAGATCCAATTAACTTGTGACCGTGCAATTGTTATTTATGAGGGCAAAGTTCAAGCTGATCTTGAGAAAGAAAAATGCAGTGAAGAAAACTTAATGAATGCTGCCCACGGATTAGTGGTTACATCATGAATTTAGTCCAAGCCCGCAGACAAAGTTGGAATATTGGGATTGTATTTTTAGTTTTCATACTGGGTTTCTGGAGAATTAATCAGCTACCTCAGTTCGGTGCCTATGAAGCACGAACCTTCATCTTGGGCATTCTGCCAATTGCACTCTTATCGATGGGTCAAGCGGTAATAATTATCGGTGGGGGTATCAACCTTGCAATTGGCGCTGAAGCAGTCTTGATTAACTGTTTAAGTGCTAAATACATGGCTGGTACATCCTTTACGACATCGGTTTTATTGACAGTATTTTTCATCGCCATAGGTGGTGTTATCGGTGCAATAACTGGCTGGATAGTCTCTGCATCGGGTATCGCCGATATTGTCGTCACCTTAGCTACAAGTTTTCTATTAGTTGGTATAGCAATGTTTGTTATGCCGCAACCTGGTGGAGGCATCAACCAAGGTGTGGCTGACCTGATTGGCGGAAAAGACCCCAACTTTATTCCGCCGCTTTTTTGGCTAATTGTGCCCCTTCTAATCATTTGGATCCCGCTCTACAGAAGTCGCACAGGGATATCGATGTATGCAATCGGATCCAATAAGGATGCAGCCTTTCTTTCTGGCGTAAACGTGAATCTAACTCGCATCAAACTGTATGCAGTGGGAGGCCTTTTTGCCGGCCTTTCAGGAGTGGTTTTAACTGGAATCACTCTAAGTGCAAGTCCGTTCGCATCGATTAGTAATACCGCAACCCTTAACGCAGTTGCTGGAGCTGTCTTGGGCGGGGTTTCTCTTGCTGGTGGCGTTGGCGGATTAGCCGGACCAGCAATGGCTGCGTTGATTTTGTACTTTATTCCAAATATTTTGCTCGCCTACGGAATCGATCCAGCTTATTCACAAATCATTACTGGTGCTCTGACAATTTTTGTGGTTCTAGTTGGTGGATTACTGCGCAAACGAACGGAAAAAAATTAAATGAGCACAATCAAGAACTTTGCGACAGCGAAAGTTTCCAAATCTATCTGGGCACTCTTTGGAATTCTTATTGGCTTGTTTTTACTGACAAGCTTTATAGATCCATACTTTTTTTCAATTCCAGCCATTGGCGTTACCTTTGCTCTTGCCGCACCACTTGGTTTGTTAGCTGCGGGTCAAACAATCTGCATGCTCACTGGCGGAATTGATTTATCCCTTGCAATGATCGCAGCTGGTGCTGCCTTTATTGTCAGCGTTAAATCTCCATCAGGGACTTTAACTGCATTGCTATGGGGTGCTTTTTTCTGCATCTTGGTTGGATCAATAAATGGTCTAGCTGTTGGTTTGTTTGGTATGAATCCTCTAATTATGACTCTGGGAATGAATGCAGTATTGATCGGTGTATTCACAGTTGGTGTGACAACTTTCCTTAAGGGAAGTTCTTCGATGCCAGAAATTTTAGTGGCGGCTAGCAACGCAACCTTCCTCTTTGATCCCTTTTCGTGGCCTTTAGTAATCTGGGCTGTCATTGGTGGAATGCTTTTGCTTCTTCTTAATAAAACAGGTCTCGGTCGCTTGATCTATGCAATAGGTGATAACGCCCAGGCAGCTCGTTTGGCTGGAGTTAAAGTCTGGCAAGTCCAATTGGCAACCTACGTAATCTGTGCACTTTTAGGGGGAATTGGCGGAGTGATCATCGGCGGGCAATCTGGAGCGGTTGCAATTAGCCTTGCAAATCCGTTCTTGCTGCCATCAGTCGCCGCTGTTGTCATTGGTGGAACATCAATTATGGGTGGATTTGGTAATTACACTGGAACGATTTTAGGAACATTGATCCTTACTGTTTTGTCTTATCTATTGGCAACAATTAATTCATCTGAGGCCGTTAAGCAGATAATTTACGGAGCAATAATCCTGATTCTAGCCTGGACATATTCCAAGATATCTCAGAACTCATAGAACTATGAAAATCAAATCTGCTGCAGTCATTGGTACGGGATTTATTGGTACCGTTCATGTGGAGTCAATCCGACGAACCGGCGTACATGTCAAAGGTGTTCTTGCCGGAAACCACGAGAGTACAAAAATAGGTGCTCAGAAACTTTTAGTAGATCAGGCCTATGACTCCCTCAATCAGATTTGTGAAGATAAGGATGTAACTGTTGTCCATGTGACATCACCCAACGCCCTTCATTATTCCCAAGTAAAAGACTTACTTAACGCCGGAAAGCACGTAGTCTGCGAAAAACCGCTGGCGCTTTCTGCCCAAGAAGGCAAAGAGTTGGTAGATCTAGCTAAGAAAACTGGGTTGATTCACGCGACGTGTTTTAACACACGTTTTTATCCGATGGTCCATGAAGCTAAGCATTTAATCAGCCAAAAACTCATTGGTGCTCCTCGATATGTTAAAGGTCATTACCATCAAGATTGGTTGACCTTGGATACAGATTGGAACTGGCGACTGGAATCAGAAAAAGCCGGTGAGTTACGAGCCGTTGCCGATATTGGCTCGCACCTCATTGATCAGATCGGCTTTGTCAGTGGATTGAAGGTAACTGAGGTTTTCGCAGATCTACATACTCTTGTGCCTGTCAGACAAAAACCGACCGGGCCAGTCCAGACATTCACCATTGATTCAACCTCTGTGCGAGAGGCTATAAATATGAGTTCTGATGACGCCGCTGGAATTCTTTTAAGATTTCACAACGGTGCCCGAGCAACTATCTCTATCTCTCAGATTTCATCGGGGCGCAAGAACTCTATTAACTGGGAGATAAGTGGACCCGAAGGATCTCTTGCATTTGATTCGGAGAATCCAGAACAGTTATGGATTGGTCATCGAGGCCGAGCAAATGAGGTTCTTCATAAAGATCCTGGCATGTTGTCGGCAGATGCTGCAAAGACTGCATTTTACCCTGGAGGACATGTGGAGGGGTTTTCTGAAACTTTCCGCGGATTGTTTGAAAGAGTGTATGAAGATATTAACAGCGAAACAGAATCTAACTCTTACCCAACCTTTGCGGATGGAGTTAAAAGTTTAGAAATAACCGATGCAATTGCTCAGAGCTCGAAAAACTCGGCCTGGGTCAAGATTTCTTAGAGAAATTCCACAGTCGAACAGGAGAAACAAATGAAGCTAGGACTACTAACAGCCCCACTGCCAGATCTATCTTTGCTTGAAATAGCTGACTGGGCAGCTGCCGAAAAGTTCGAAATGCTCGAGGTGTGCTGTTGGCCAAAGAGTGCCGGTGCCAATAGACGATATGCGGGCATCACCCATATAGAAGTCGAAGATCTCAGTAAATCCGAGGGCGAGGAAATAGTTGGGCAGTTGAAATCTCGCAAGATAGAGATGTCGGCCCTTGGTTACTATCCAAATAATCTGCATCCAGATCCAGAGCAACGCAAATTAGTTAATGAACACACAAAGAAAGTTATTCGAGCTGCTGGCGTTATGGGTGTACCTGTTGTCAGTACTTTTATTGGTGCAGATGCATCCAAGACGCAAGATGAGAATTGGGCTGAAGCCCTTAAAGTGTGGCCAGAGATTGTAAAAGTGGCAACCGATAGCAATGTGAAAATTGCAATCGAAAACTGCCCAATGATATTTAGTAAAGATGAGTGGCCAAGCGGACACAATGTTGCTTACTCACCAAGAATTTGGCGCGAGATGTTTGACAAGTTCGGCCCAACGGTGGGACTGAATTTGGATCCATCACATTTGCTGTGGCAGATGATCGATATTGAGCGCGTTATTCGTGAATTTGGTTCACGTATTTATCACACGCATGTTAAAGACATGGAAATCGACCGCGAAGGCCTTTACAACAATGGAATCATGTCTGGGGGGATAGGTTGGCAACGTCCACGTTTGCCTGGCTATGGAGAGATTAACTGGGCCAATTTCGTTGCAACATTGTCGCAGGTCGGATACGACGGAGTTCTTTGCATTGAACATGAAGATCGCCGATTTGAAGGAACGAACGATTTAGTCAAGCAAGGCTTCTTGATTGCTCGCAATCAAATAGCAGCCTTACTTCCAATGACCCTTTAAGCAAGCGAATCACCGCTAAAATTTCATCTCACCTTAGACAAAGAAATGAGATCTCACCATAGGCGCTTGTACATGCGGATACAGCACAGATCCTGAGAAGAACTGCAATGGAACGCATAAAGTCGTTGCGGCCGTGAAGGCAGATTTAGCAGTAAAGCTTGAAGAAAATGGTTTTCCTCATGCTGCCGAATATGTGAGAGAGAACTAGTTATCTCTCCGCAGTTCTTTTACTCGATTAACTTCTTAAGCCTCTAACTTAGCTTCAGAGGCAGTGGCAGAGTCAACCCCCAGTAATCCTTTTTGCACTGAGAGGATATAGGTCAGGTCAGTTACCGAAGAGTTACTGGTAACTGCCACCTGCTGAGTTATCTTTTGATTAGCAATAGTGCAGCCATTGAACTCGTAGCCTTGATTATCAATGAGCATCCCATACTGCGCACCAATGATGTAGGCGAACTGATCTATTTCCACGTTAGATCTAAAGACAGGGGATGCATATGAGTAGGCCAACTTCCAGTCTTCTTTAGCAATTGCATCTATCTGCGATGAAATATGTGCTGCTACTAACTTTTCCTGCGCACTAGTACAGACGCCATCGGCTAACTCTTCAAATGCCGCCTTTTGTGAACACCCGCTGAGTAAGAAAACCATCGCGCACACCGCAATAATTCTGCTCATTGGCTGAGTTTAGTTAGCCTGCTTTTAGGCTGTCTAGGCGAAATAGTTAGAGCCATATCCACACCCGCTATAACGACAATCCGGTGGCAAGGACGAAGGTACGAGGCAACCACCAGCTTTGCATCATTGCGACTCACACCGACAAGCCAGTTAGTCAGGCTATTTACCAACATGGGCGGGGTCCTATAGAAATACTTTTCCAGGCTTGAATGTGCGTCATCACAAATAGATCTTCTCTGGTTTTGTCATGCGGATGTATCACAGATATATTCAATGCGAAGAAGATGGCTTGAAACTTACCTATTGACTGGTCAATGAAATAACTTTAAGAAAATAGATTAAGTAACGAATTATTGAACTATTATCAACGGTATGAACAACCTTCCATGCCCGCAATGTACAGCACTAATTCCGCGCGAATCATTGCGATGTAGAATTTGTGGTCATCGTCTAACACTTGATTCAAACCTTACTGGCGTATCAAAGGGAGACTCCGATGGATTTGAGTTACCGAAGTCCCCAACCTATGAAGAATTATCAGAAATGCTCCCAAGGGAATTTCTTCGGCAGCGTGCGGATGATTACGCGCAAATCGCGTTAGCAGCAAAGCAAGTTCGAGGTACGAAATTTAAGAAATCAATCAAATACATAATCTTATTAATAAGTTTGATTGTCTGGGTGATAACGGTAGTTTATGTAAAATAGTTAGAGAAATATTCTTCATCCTATTTTCTTATAACCACTTGGGCAAACAGGCTTAACGGCAGTAATTTTCTTCGAGATTTGCCCTTTCTTGCAAGTTATTGTGGTCGTCTTCAATTTGGAATTCTTGGCTGCTAAGGCAACAGCATCAGCTTTCGCCTTTTCAAGGTCAGCCTGCTTACCTAACGAAGCCGCTTGTAATTGTGCAGCATTGATCTCAGCTTGTGAGGGTTCTGGTGATACCTCGTCGTTTACTACCACTGCAAACGGATCATCCGCCCGGCTACTATATTTTGCGGTTTTGTCGCTCACCCAACGAAATACAAAGGTGCCCGTTTGATCGAAATTTGTGACGAATTCAGGAGAATTCGGATACTTCACACCTGCACATTCGGATGTTTGTGAAATTCGAACTCTTTCCAAATCAACCCATTTACCGTCAACCAAGTTTTGTAATGTTAAGTTGCTAACGTCACTGGGCCAACAGGAGGATGGAAGAGTGGTTGATCCACCGACATAACAAATATTTTTTGTACACGCATTTGAGCTATAGTCCTTGCGTACTAGAGTTCCGGTGACGGTTGCCTCTCCATGCCAAGGTCCATCAACCCAAGTTTGAATAACTGTGAACTCTTTGCCTGCGCGCAAATTGCTGGGGATATTAAATGTGCACGCAGAGCTCTCTCCCTTCACATCCCCTTTTATATTTATAACACCTGAAGAAAATTGACACGAAATTTGATTTCCCTTTGGATAGAATTTTTTTTCCCAATCCCAAGCAAAAATTTGAGTTCTTTGACCCACCACGGCATATACCAAGCCATCCTCCAACGTCGGAATGTGTTCAAGGGAACTCATTTGTTCTATCTCTGCATAAGAAAAATCTCCACTTCCATCAGACCAAATTGGCAATCTTAGTAAGTCGATTCCGTCAGAGGAGTCGCTTCCCACGTAGTGATTCTTATTTGAGTCCACTGTTATTGCGGTGCGACCATATGTATTGTCATCTATCGTGCACTCTGGGACACCCAGCATCAAATCAGTGGCGTCAAAGCACTTGTGGCTAATCCCGTAAGTGTGGACCAATTCATGGATCAGCGACCAAGTGGGACTAGTGAGCCCTGTTTCTGCCAGGTTTCCGGGAGAGTTGCATTGGAGTTCGCTTATGGAATGGAGGATCACCAAATTCCCAGGACTGCTTGCCCACCCACAAGAATTCGTATCTAAAACTCCAAAGATTATGAAAACGAGTGTTTTGGAATTAATTTTAGTTGTGTTCTGGGCTTGAAATTCTGTTTCAAGTTTTTCACCAGTACTACATGTGTGGCAAAGATCAGATAATTTATATCGGCTTTGCAAAAATGAAACATCGGTTGCACCACCGTATGTATCAAATATGAACTTATGTCCCAATTTGTCATATAACCAGATATTTGCCTCGTTCGCCCATTCATTTACACTGCCTTCAGTATCGAGATGCTTATCTGAAGTACCAGATGGCACTACATAGACAAAATGTATTTGGTAACCAGGCGTATCATCGGGGCGGTCAGCAGATGATCTAGTGATTTGCGTTGCAGAAGATACGGATAGAAACGATAAAGCAAATAAGCTTATAAAGAAAAAAAGTAATACTTTGCCCACTTTTGACTGTAATCTGAGTTTAAAATTCATATGCTTCACTTTTCTACTTTAGTTGAGTCTTGATTAGCCTACAGGCAAGGAAATCAGATCTGTCTAGTCATAAATTCAGGTTGATACTCCTAGCACCTTATTCGTATGAATAGCTACAAAATCTACATTTAATAGCTGCGGCTTTTATATTTTCCGCGCATTCAGGACACACCTTTGTATCATCAACCAAATTACTTATTTCGCTTGTAATGGCAGCGGGATATACATCTTCAAGAGATTCTGAGTTAGCTCGCACGCTTTCAGCGTCCTCCAATGCCTTAGCTAGTTCGATATTGTTGAAAACAGACCGAGCAACCTCCGATACGTAGGCCATAATGTTTAGGGAGCTTGGATCACTAGTTGCAATTCTGCGGCCAATGCCTTGTGCAGTTATGAATTGTTCTGGCCGCTCAAGTAAAATAGCACGGTCACATTTTTGGCAGACAAGGAAGTGCTTTGCCTTATATTTTGCAATTCTTATTCCATAAACCTGTCCATATTTATAGTTTTCAGTTACGGCAAACGCAGAAAAGTCATCACATACCGAACAATGGTACGGAACCCAAAGCCCATCGTAGTTCTTGGACTTAGAACCCATACCCCAGAAAATTGCCATTTCGCCCCCACTAAACTTCTAGAATTACCTTAGCGATAGTCCACACAATTACAAATAGAATGACTAGTCAGCATTAAAGATTTCTAAAGAAATTCATAGAATAACCTTTTTATACGCTGACTTCATAATTACGATTCACGCATGAAAACTCGTCTTCTCGGATTTGGCGTACTAGTAGTTGTTGGTTTAATTATCGGCCATTTCACCAGTGCGGGAAGAAATGACGCGGGTGAAATAACTAAGTCTGGCGATGTGAGTGCAACTGAAGTCCAAGTCGGTGACTGTTTTGACGATTTACCTCAACTGAGCACTGAGGACAGCACATTTACATCCGTACATGCAGTTCCTTGCAGCGAAAGTCACCACTGGCAGGCGTTTCATCAAGAAAATGCAGTAGGCGATTCTTACTCCGAGGCTAATATCGCATCTACGGCAGATGATATCTGCAACGCAGCAACGCAAACTCTCATAAACAATATGTCATCAATTAAATTTGATGCTTTTCAAAATGCGCAACTAACTTATTTTACTCCCACATATAAATCATGGACAGTTCATGGAGACCGTTCTTTCCAGTGCTTAATTGGAAATGACACGGAATCATATTTTACTTCAGTGTTTGAATGATCTGCCTATAAAAATGCCAAAAAGTAAGAAAATGAAGTCTTTTACAGGAAAGAGAATTGCTCTAACTGTTGCTGCGATGTTTCTTATTCTCCCAATAAATTCTTGCAGCTCATCTTCATCTGAAGTCAAAGCTTCTCAACAGATTCCTGTTTCTATTGGTACTAATGGGCAACTTATTTCAATTCAATCTGACAATGTACGCGCCGCTGGCTATGACCAAGCAACCTCGGTCATGACAGTCCAATTCGATAATGGAGCCCTTTACGAGTATTACGGAGTTCCCGGAGATTTATGGACTTCGTTCATTGCGGCGCAGCCTCACCCTTGGAGTCAGGTGGGATATCCGCGCCTGGTGCAAGGTGCTATTCCTTATAAGCGGATTGGGTGATTCACTTGATCACTTGGGAGGAGGTAATTATGAATAATAGAATTGCAAATGTAGCCGCATTGTTTGTACCGCTCGGCTTTATCGGTGGTATTTCTATGGGAAGTATCTGGGTAGGCGTAGGAAGTGCGATTTTCTGGGCAGTTGTATTCCTAGTTGTCAGACCCAAGTATTAAGTTAAAACCAACCTAGAGGAGGAATGCAATGTTCTGGTCAGTATTAGGTCTTATCGGTGGCGGTTCGTTTATAGTGAATGGTTTTGGCGTATTAACAGATTCGAGTTGCGACACCGTTGGTTTTGGTGGGGGCCGCGTTGTTCAGGTAACTTGTTACGAAGCTGGTGCACCAATGAGCGGTGAATTTCCAGGAACTGTTGCTGGATTGGGAATGCTAGTTGTTGGTGGCCTGATTCTCTATTTTGCTTTTCGAAATTTTAAGCGGAGCTAGTTGTGCCATCAATTGGGGATTTTCATGCACCGATTGGACCTGATGTCGGATATCTACCAAAAATAGTCCCGAACAAAGATGTTTCTGCACAGCTAATCGCTCCATTCTTGATGGAGGATGAGTTTTACTCTTGGGATGGCCCGTACAACACAAAGGATCCTGTATTAGTGACGAGACCAGGTCAATCAATGGGTCGACTCTTTGTCACAAATCTTAGAATTATCTTTTGGTCTGATGACGTTTCAAAACCACATGTCGGACTTTTCTATGATGATATCCAAGGTTGGAAAACTTCATGGATGCCGATGAAGAGCCGCGGGGTAATTGCAATGGTTGCGGGAAGAAAAGTTATTTTCGCAGCTAATTCGTCTGCAATCGAAAATGCTGAACGTTTTATTAATGGGAAGGACTAAGTATGGCAAACGCATGGATTGGGCTCAACGCACTGGGTGATCCTTCACATATTCGAATTACGAAACTTGCATAGTGTGTAAGCAAAAAGGGAATGCCTTTTGTACTGAACTCGGATCAGATCATTCTCTGTGGAGCAATGAATCTCCGATGACTAAGCCACGATGGATTGTTGAGGCCTACCAAGTATTTGAAGAGGTTTTAAAGCTCATGGCTGCTGAAAAAATAGAGAATGCAAAATCACTTCTAGAAAATTCGCCAGATGAACACATGCGTATTTGGTTTGATGATCACGCTCAAAATTCAGGTGTCTGGCGCTATAAGGCGTTGGGGCGATCCACTCCAGAGCCCATTCTTCCCTTGGATCCAGTCAAGAGTTTCAAGAAATATGAACCGTCGATTTTTGTGAGAGATAACTTTCAATGTCGTTATTGTTCAAATCCTGCAATACCTAAGAAAATATTTAGAGATGCCCACAAACAGCTCGGTAGCGAAGCTTTACCTTTGGGCAAGACTAATCGAACCCGGAGCGGTTTTTATCTTATGTTTGTTGCAACCCTGGATCATGTATTGCCATGGAGTCTTGGAGGTCGGACTAATGAGTCAAATCTGGTCACGTGTTGTTGGTCCTGTAACTATGGCAAAGCAAATTACACAGTTGAGCAGCTTGGAATAACCAATCCATTCGAGAGGAACAAATAGTTTCAAGCACCCGTCCATTCCACCCAACCTATTTGTCACACCTCGTAGCTACATTTAAGCCATGAGCTCAGGAACATGTCCCGGCTGTTTATCCGATGTCAGCATCCGCACAATTTTGTGGGGGCTACCTACCGAGCAACCCGACCCAGATGTTTATGTCACTGGTGGCTGTTGCATCGAAGAAGACATGCCCGAGATGCAGTGCATCACGTGCGATTGGCAGGGCTCTCTTGCCGAAGTCGAGCATGCAACAAGAATGCGCCGATTCATCTGGACCGGAGAAGACTTACCAGGGATGATCTTTCATAAGAAATTTAGAATCACCCACGAAGTATTAACCGCACTTGAGGCAAGTCAGGTTTGGCAAAGTACGGTTTCATTCAAATCGATGTTCACAGCTGAATCGATCTTTGGCCCAGAAGGAAAGCTCCGATGGCTCTGGAACTCATCCTGGGACACAGAAGATGCGATGCGCAGTGATCTCTATACCAATATGGGCGGGGGAGTTCCGGTAGAGATTCTTGAGGAGCTCATTCGGTTAATAATTGACTAGTCAGAATCTGACACCTAAGACACCAATTTGATCTACCGCGTTGCTATCGCGTTGCGATTTCGATTGTCAGTGAGCACACTAGAGAGATGAAAAGACTCATATTCCTTTCGACCTTAGTTTTAGCCATGGGAGTGATCCCCTCGGCACATGCAGATGAGATTATTATTGAAGGGTATGTGACAATAAATTACCCAGCCACGGTCAAGCTGAACAAGTCAGGGTGTCAAAACATCGCTTTCAAATATGTAACAGATGAAAATTTGTCACGTGAAAATACAGTCTTTCTAGTCGCAATAACACCTAATGACAGCAAGCGGGTTTATGGGTATGCGGCCTGGCTATCCACTCAAACATATATGGGAGATAAGGCACTTCCGCCTATGGCTCGAATTGGAGTTTTAAAAGTCAAAGTATGCAGAAAAGCTTTTATGTACTCCTCGAAATCAACTAAATTGACGCTTGCCAGCAAGCCAGGTACCTACACAGTTGTTTTTGGTGCAGGAACTTACGATGCTGCTGGCTCTCTGACAGGGGAAAAAATAGAATTTAAGCGAAAGATAAAGTTTGTTTAGAAATAAGAAAGGGCTTTAGCCATTAATTTACATCTTGGCACAGTAACCATCCGCAATTACTTTGGCATCTTCCATAATTTTATCCATGTAAGTTGATTCATAAGTTCCATTTTTCTTCGCTGCGTTTCCCAATTCGAGCACTTTGTCATTGTACGTGCAAGATTCTTTATCTTTACCTAGCATGAAAAGTAATGCAGAATATGTGTCAGTACCAGTAAAGTCATTGCGTGCTGCTAGTTTTTCATACCAAATAGCTGCTTCTTCATAATTCTTTTCATCTAAGCGATATATGGACCCAAGTTTTCGTATCGCCGAAATGTTACCTTTATTGGCAGCTTTCACTAGAAGCGCTTTCCCCTCAACTCTCTGTCCTTCGTCATATGCAACGGCACCTTGAACGTACACAGAAAGAATGTCACCAAAACTGGCACCTTTAGAGGCCCACTTTTTTGCAGATGTAAAGTCTTTATCAAAATAATAAGTAAGAGCGAGAACGCCCATATTTACTTGATTGCCGTCATTTGCAGAAACTATGAGCCACTTTTTAGCTAATGCGTTATCGCCAATTTGATCGGCATAACTAATCAATGAGTTTAATCCATTTGTACTTTCCAATTCAGCGGCACGCGTTAGCCATTTGATCGCTTTGTCCTTTTGATCCAAGTCACGGTAGTAAAGCCCAAGCCATGTAGCAGCGTCGCCACTTCCATAATCCGCCGCATCGGTAAAGTATAAGATTGCCTCTTTACTTGCTCCCGCTCTTGTCAGAATAAACCCCTGCATCATCTTGCAATAAGCAATATCTTTTAGGGGTGATGTGTCTGTTTCGCCGTAACTTGTATCTGCGCAAATTTTCGTCCAACGATCCCGCTGGGTTGTATTCGAAAGTTGTGTGTAGGTGTCAATCAAGAATCTCGTACTATTTAAGTCCTTCGCTTCGGCACCCTGTAGAAGCCACTTTTCAGCTTCCTTATAATTTTGCTTGTCGAAGTAGAATCTTCCCAAAAAGTAAATTGATGATATCTCTCCCTTCTTCGCCGAAGGTAAACACATTTCGATTACTTTTGAGCCCTTCGAAGAGTATTCATCCTGACATGCAATGTCAGTGGCTGCATTTATACTAAGGTCAGCATTTTTGCTTTTGGTTGGCGAAGGTTCAGTGGCATTTTTGCTTTTGGTTGGCGAAGGATTAGTTGAATTGCCAATCGGAGGATTTTTTACATTCGAATTCGCAATTTCAGTTGGAACTTGTTGTGCAGAGATTCTCATTGTAAGGACAATCGCAATAACGGCAATGATGGAAAGACTTACGAATGTAATTGACTTTGTATAAGATAAAAGCCGCTTTAAATTACTTCTACCTTTTAAGGGGGAGGGTATTTTGGAGTTCCCAAGTAAAAACTCGATATATCCAAGCGCACTTTGATGAGCTTCTAAAGCTGTGGGGCGATCTGATGGATTTTTCTCGAATAACGGTGTTAAGAACTTAGTCTGATTTTCTGTCAATCCATCTAGCTTGGGGAAATCTTCATTGATACTCCGCATAAGCTGAAGATCATTTTCTCCATTCCAAATATTTGTTGCCTTTCCTGCATAAGCAAGAGTTGCTGCCGTACTAAAGACATCCATTTTTGGGTTGGATCTTATTGTGAAGTGCTCTGGTGAGCTAAAAGGCGTAGATCCTTCACGATCACCAAAAACTACTGTCTTGGTTTGTCCAGAAATATGTGCAATTCCAAAGTCAATTAATTTGTTTCCTGTTTCGCCAAGAATAATGTTGCTTGGCTTTATGTCTTTATGAATTATGCCCATTTCATTTGCAGAGACAACGGCATGAAATACATTTGCAGCTAAGTTGAACCAGGCTATTTCTTCCAGAGGCCCTTCATACTTAACTTTGTCATCCAGAGTTGGCCCATTGATGAATTCAGTTGCGATCCATGGGTATTCTCCACTTAAGTCAGAATCTAGTATTTTTCCAATAGATGGGTCTGAAAGTTTGGACAGAATGTTTGCTTCAGTGACAAGGCGGGCTCTTGCGTCATCCTCTTCAACAAATTCTGGACGAATTACTTTGATGGCGGCTTTTTGGGCACCTTTTTCTCCTAGATAAACGGTTCCAAAACCACCTTCACCAAGTCGTCCATTGATGCGCCAGCCACCTAGCTCATCGGGATCAGAAGCCTTCTTTGGTTCCATAGCGCACCTCCTCTAGTTGAAGTATGAGTGCAATAACCTCAGAATCCAAGCTATTTCTTTTGAAAAATTTGAGAACCTATTTTAATTGAAGGAGAATCTCTTCGATTTTCTTCAAATCCGTCTTGATGGCATTTGCTATAGATACTGTGATGGCGGATCCGCTATTTTGGAGCGAGACATTAAATAAGCCCTTTCCGGAGTAAACCAGAAACTGAGCTTTCATAGCCTTCACAAACTGGATGATGGTTTCTTCAGAAGTATTTGTAGTCAATTGAATTTTTAGTGTCCGCCCGTTGAGCTCAAGATCGTAGTTAGTGATGTTTTTTAACGCGGTGGTGAGAGTTACCCAATCAGTTACTGCTGAAGCTCTCTTTTGAAAAATAGCTGACGTCCGGGCTTGGGTGATATCTCCGAGCATCGTTGTCCAAGTTCTCGACGCACCATCCTCCAGATTATTAAGCCTCCCAGTGAGAGGGCTTGCGTCATCTTCCTTAACTTGGATAGAGAAGTTAGGGCCAAGCTTTTCTATCGCAAATAGTTCCCATTGCTTAAGATAAGTCGAGATAGCTTTGCGACTAATTAAGCCCTTTTTTCCCATGGAGTCTTCAGGATCTATATCTCGCTCTTCGACTTGCTCGCCAATGCTGACTTGGGATAGCAAGTCGTGGACATCCTTTATCCATTTAGAAAATTCTTTAGCAGTAGTTATATCCGTCTTTAAAAGACTATTTGAACTAGCAACCATTTTCTTAAGTTCAGCGGCGCTAAGAAATGGTGAATAAACTTGAGGTAGAGAACGATCTGGCTCCAACACATTTAAATGTGCATTTACGCAGCTAGCTCGATTGCGGCTTAAGTTAAGAGTCTTTTGGTGCTCAAGAACTATGGCACTAATTTCGATTACAACCTCTGTTAAATCGACACTCTTAGGATTAGAGGCAGCAACCTTAAAAACCATGTCACTAAGTTTCTGACGACCAGCCAGACCAGAAACCAGTGCGGCCTTTGCGAGCGCGGTATAGGTCTGTTCATTCTGCTTACCCAGCCCCTTGCGTTCCCAATAGGTGGATATCTCAACACTGGCAGCAGCTTCCGTGAGTAAGCGGGCGCGGTTAGCTTCAAACCCAAGGTCGCGCTCCAGGCGCTCCTTAATCTGCTTGCCTGTCATAGATGCCATTGTGCCTCCAGATTGTTTCTATAAAAACTATATCAACATCTATAGAAATTGGCTACACGGCTTGCAAGGCTCCTCAGGTGCCTCTTTACGCTCATTTTAGGCTCAAGGGGACACGCCAAGGTGAATACATTGCCAAGAAGACTTGACATCATTTGCATCTATAATTAATATAAATCTTATAGAAATGATAGACACTTCAAGGGAGGCAGAAATGTTCAACAAGAATTCAGTAAAAGCATTTAAAAACAATGCTTTTAGAGCCGTGATCGTTGGCTTGAGTGGAGCGGCACTGGTCATGTCACTCTCGGCTTGCTCTCTTGCGAGCTCAATCAAGTCAGTCTATGAGGGTCAGCCTTTCCCTCAGATGCCAGCTCCCGAGGTAGCTACATACGTCCTGGACTTATCGGGGTCCACGTATCCAACAGCTCAGTTGGATGCTTTGGGGTCAGGAATTAATGATTTCATCGCAGGACAGTCACTAGGTAATCCATTCACCAAGTCACCTGTGGCTCCTCGGGGGTTAAGCATTCAGTTCGTTACCAAGAACTCAGCCCAAGCTCCTCGAATTCTTCTCGTTTCAACTAAGACAAGCCAGAGCCTTTATGAGTACATAAAGGAGAAAGACCTAAATCTTGAAGGCTCACTGCAACTGTGGAATGGATTAGTCAATGCACGCACACAGATTTGGCAGGACTCAGCACTTGAAGCTAATCAAGCAGATTGTGTGAACAAAGTTGTGGAGATGTTGGGTCGCCAACAACTTCTTCCTGATGCGCTCAAGATCCCAGCAGGCATCATCTGCCAAGACGCAAAACAAACAGCAACATCCTTCAAGCGACTTCAAGACTTTGTAGCTAACCCAGGAATTGAAATGGGTTCTGATGTCAAAGGTGCAATCGAAGCTAGCTTGAAGAACTTAGCAACAGCAAAAGTAGAAAATCCATCAGCACGTCTCACTCTTGTAATTGCTTCTGACATGGTCGATGAGGTCTCACTCACTCTTCCTCGACGACTAACTGGAGTTGATTCCAAGGACGTTTGTCAGATGGCCGTACAAGATGCAGGAAATGCTGTAAATGATTACTCATCTGTAAACGTCGTAATTGTCGGCGCTCGCAATTCGAAAGTTAATACAAAAACACTCGATCAAGTTCAGGCTTACTGGACTTGTTACTTAAATCAAATCGGAATAACAAACGTAACAGAGCAGTCTGATCTCTCAGGCTTCTAATCAACCAAACCAATCGAAATAGGAGAAATAAAATGAAAAGCAAATCAACATCATCAGCACCAGAGGAAGTAATTAAGGATGCACGTAAGCAAGGTCGTCGTGATGGAAAGAATCAGATCCCACGTCAAGAATGGGAGCACAACAGTGTTCCTTATTTAATGCAGCTACAGCGTCAATATGCCGCGTTCGGAAGAGAGCTTGATCTTCAGTTAGAAGAAAAGAAGTTAGCTAAAGAATCTCAGAAGGTAAGTGCAATTCGTACAGAGATTCAGGAAAAGGGAAAGTCGAATGCTTTAGCTGGTAACTTGGCACGAGCGGAGGCTGAGCTAGCAGTTGTCCAGGCAAAACTAGATGGTGGAGTAGAAGAAGTTCCGCTTGCTAAGTTCGCCCGTATCCGCCTAATAAGTAACACGTTCTATCTACCCTTCCTCTTCTTACTCTTTATTGGAGAGTTCACAATCACTGCACCAGCATTCAGAATCCTGCTTGGTGAGAAGGTTGGACCTTCACTCATTGTGACTTTGGCAGTGAGTGGTTTGTCAGTCGGAGCTGCACACATTCTAGGTATTTACTTCAAATCACTATTTGATCGCAATCGTCCAAAGTCAGGTGTCTATAACGCAATGTTTGCGGTCGTAGGAGTCCTACTTATCGGAACTATTACATTCCTTTCGAATATTAGAGGACGTAACTCGGTACTAACTTCTGGAAATCTCACTGGTATGTCTGAAAACGGAAAGATTTTCTACTTGTGGGCTTTCTACACATTGCTACAACTCACATTTGTAGGAGTTGGAATCGCAATCTCATTCATGCACTACTCAGAGATTGAAAGTGCTGTTGCACGAGCAAAGCGCAAGGTCTGGTTCCTTCGTTACCTTCAAAATCGTCGTAATAGCGCAAAACTAAAGTCTGGTGCTTCGATTGAAGAATCAGATATTGATACTTCAAAGATGCATGATCGAGAGCTTGAGGTGATGGAAAGTAAAAAGATTCTTCTGCGTGCCCAATATGAAGAGGCAGTTGCGGTCTATCGCGATGCAAATATTCAGTCTCGTCGCGACGAGATGAGTGGCGCACATGCATCCCTTCAAGCATCGGAGTTGGATTTTCGTACTTCGGGACTTGAGTTCAGCACCTCAGAGTTAGTCGGCGCACGGTGAGTAAAAGGCAATTTGTACTATCTGCATTCCTGGCCGTTAGCCTTTCACAGTGATCCTTCATGCCGAACCCTGGCTGTAGGTCAGAGTGAGGCGGGAAAAAAGGGTTGAATTCTCATCCAGAAACACCCACTATGTGGGCCGTGGCAAACGAGTCTCGCCGGAGGTGTAGAAATTGTTGTGGCTGAGCCCTTGAAAGTCTGACCCCTTGTGCAGCTCAATTTGTCAATCTCTTTAAGTAACTTGGCACCATGAAGAGAAATGCCCAACTTGCAACACCAGAAATGGAGTCGGAATCATCATCTGGGGGATTCCAGCACGAGAGCCGGATGAATCCAAGTACTACATCGCTGGTTGCTTAATGATTGACCAAATGCCTGACTACAAGTGGATTGCGTGTGGTTGGGAGGGATTTATTAGGTCAGGAAAAACAAAGAACTTCAAACCGACTGGACAAATTATGCATAGATTTACTTGTTGCTTGAGATTGAGGCATCTTTTTCTCAGGGCCTGCCAAGGTAGGCTAATTCCATGAGAGCGGACGCAACCAAATTTCTCAATTTCTTACATAAAGCTAACCAATTTGTAATTCCCATATATCAACGTAATTATTCTTGGGATGAAAAACAATGCCAACAACTTTGGGAAGATATTCTGCGTGTAGGGTCCAATGAAACAATTCCGCTTCACTTCGTGGGATCAATCGTTTATGTCCATAGCTCACAGTCAACGGTTGCAGTCAGTGCACCACTTTTAGTAATTGATGGACAGCAGCGTTTAACCACATTGACGATTCTTCTTGAAGCTTTGGCGCGAGTCCTTGGAGAGAACGAACCTCTAGACGGTTTTTCTGAGAAAAAGATACGAAACAAGTATCTCAGTAACCCTGATGAAAATGATGAACGCCATTACAAGCTGCTTTTATCAGACACAGACAAAGACAGCCTGATGGCTTTAATCAGGGGTGCTGATTTGCCCAAAAACCATTCACTTCGCATAAAAGAAAACTTTGAATTCTTCACAGAAAAACTCTCTGAGAAAAACACGAGTATTGAGCAAGTCTGTCGCGGAATTGCAAAGCTAATGATCGTTGATATTGCACTTGAGCGTGATCAAGAAAACCCGCAATTGATTTTTGAAAGCATGAACTCAACTGGAAAAGCTCTCAGCGAAGCAGACTTGATTCGAAATTATATTTTGATGGGTCTCGAACCTACTATTCAATCAACAATTTATGTTGATCTTTGGCGCCCTATGGAACTAGATTTCGGTCAAGAAGCATACGGCGACCAATTCGATGACTTTATGAGACACTTCTTAACCCTTAAGACGGGCGACATCCCTCGGTTAAGTGAGGTATATGAAGCATTCAAGGAGTATTCAGTTAAATACTTCGCTGAAGATGGAAATGTACGCGACTTGGTATCTGACATTAAAAAGTACGCTCGATATTTCGTAGCCATGGCTCTTGGTGGAGAGAGCAACCCGAAATTAAAGCCATTATTTGATGACCTATTTAAGTCACTCAATTACAGTGTTGCCTATCCATTCCTGATGGAGATTTACTCAGATTATGAAGCCGGGATAATCGAAGAGGCTGATTTTATCGAGATTATAAAGCTCGTAGAGAGCTATGTATTTAGGCGATCTATCTGTCAAATTCCAACCAACTCAATGAATAAGACTTTTGCAGAATTCACACGCCATATCGATAAGACTGATTATTTGAGCAGCCTTAAGGGTCACTTCTATCAATTAAAGAGCTATCGTCGTTTTCCTGCAGATGAGGACTTCAAATCTGCGCTTTTGTATCGTGATGTATACAATTTTTATCATCGAACCTATCTATTGCGTAAGCTAGAGAATTTTGGAAAGAAAGAATTTGTTTCAGTTGAAAATCTTACGATAGAGCATGTTCTTCCACAAAATCCAAATCTTGGAATTGAGTGGCAAAAAGAGTTGGGTCAAGATTGGAAAGCGATTCAAGAGCGATATCTTCATACGATTGGGAACTTAACCCTTACTGGTTACAACTCTGAATACAGTGATCGTCCTTTTAGTGAAAAGAAAACGATGAAAGGTGGATTCCTGGAGAGTCCTCTCAAGTTGAATAAAATCATTGCTGCCCAGGAAAAGTGGAATGAATCCGCAATTCTTAACCGCACCAATCAGATTTCTGGCGAGATCCTTAAGATTTGGCCATCACCAAATCTGTCTCAAGATGAGATCGCAAAGTGGGCAAAAGCTCCAGAATCTGAAAAGCAGCAAACGACGTATTCAATCGAAGATCATGAATACCTAACTCGCCCCAACGTCAGAGAGTTGTTTGATGCGTTAAGAGTAGAAGTGATGAAAATTGACCCAGAAGTCTCTGAAACCTTCTTAAAGTATTGGATCGCTTACAAAGTAAACACTAATTTTGTAGACGTCGTTCCAAAAGCCAAAGGTTTAAGACTAAGCATTAATATGAAATACCCGGATATTTCAGACCCCGCCGGCATGACTGAAGACATCTCTGAAAAGGGGCGATGGGGTAATGGTGATGTTTCTGTGCATTTTCGAAAGCTGGAAGAACTTCCCTACATAATGGGCTTGATTCAGCAGTCATACGAAAAGCAGCTTGCTTGACCATAATTTGAATTAAATTAGATCAATTTGTCACCGACCTTGCGTAGAGTAATCACATGAGCCAAGCCACCCAACAAGACATCGAATCCTGGCTTTGGGATTCTGCCAATATCCTTCGTGGACCCGTTGATCCAGCCAACCTCCGCGACTATGTCTTCCCATTACTTTTCCTAAAGCGTCTCAGCGACACGTGGGATGAAGAACAAGAAAAGGCAATAAAGAAGTTCGGCAAAGACATCGATGAAGAAACAGCCGCCGACTTTCACGCCTTCCAGATTCCAAAGGGCTGCCATTGGGCAGATCTTCGTCGTGCAGCTGAAAACCATGGTGTGCTTATACAAAACATCATGCAGAAAATTGAAGAAGCCAACCCAAATCAATTAGCCCAAATCTTTGGTAACGCCCCATGGGCAGATCACAACAAAATGCCACCTGAGCGTCTTGAAAAACTCGTTAGCCACTTCAGTCAACGTGATCTCTCGCCCAGCAAAGTCTCTAACGATCTCTTAGGGGGTGGTTACGAATACTTGCTCAAGCGCTTCTCCGATGAAAGCTCAACAAGTGCAGGCCAGTTCTTCACCCCTCGTGCAGTCGTCCATCTACTTGTTCGCATCCTTGGCCCGCAACCAACAGATTCCATCTATGACCCAACATGCGGATCTGCAGGTATGTTGATTGAAGCCGCAGCTGAAGTTAAACAATCAGGTGGCTCTGTTCGACAGATGCGCTTCTATGGTCAAGAAGTTAACCAAACCTCAGCTGCTATCGGACGCATGAACCTTTTCATTCACGAAGTAGAAGATGCACAGATTCGACGTGATGATACTTTGCAAAAACCAAAGTTCATCGATGCAAAAGGAAAACTTGAGCAATTTGATTTAGTAGTAGCAAACCCACCTTTTAGTTTGAAGGATTGGGGCGCAGATAAATGGGCTACAGATCCACATAAACGAGCAATCGGTGGAGTTCCGCCGAAGAACAACGGCGACTACGCATGGGTGCAACACATGATCACATCCATGAAGCCAGAGACTGGTCGAGTCGGGGTTGTTATGCCCCACGGAGTTCTCTTTAGAAGCGGCGCAGAAGGAGCTATTCGCAAGCACCTCATTGAATCAGATCTTCTCGAAACCATTATTGGCCTTGCACCAAACCTCTTCTATGGCACAACCATCCCAGCCAGCCTGATGTTCTTTAGAGCAACAAAGGATAAGAAGCGAAAGAAGCACATTCTATTTGTTGATGCGTCAAAGCGATTTGGCAAGGGCAAAGCCCAGAACTTCCTGACCGATGAAGATGTTGAAGATATTTTCGCTGTCTATCAATCAATGGGTGATGCAGAGAAAACTAATATCTCAGCTCGTTTGGTTTCCCACAATGAGATTGAAGAGAACAATTGGGATCTCAACATTGGTCGCTATCTCAAGGCAGATGCTGCAGAGGTAGTTGATGTTCAGGATGCCCTCGCCTCCTTTGATCAAGCACGCACTGAATTAGCTGTTGCAGAAAAGGCGCTACTCGCAAAGCTAAAGGCCGCTGGCTATGCGTAATGGTTGGGTTGAAACAACTTTGGGGGAAATTTCAGAGGTAATTGGAGGTGGTACGCCTTCTACCGCAATTGCAGAATACTGGGATGGGAATATTGTCTGGCTTACCCCAACAGAAATCACATCTCAAGATGGGAAAGTGATTTCAGATTCGATTCGCAAGATTACAGATTTAGGCTTTAGAAACTCGGGCGCACAAATGCTTCCAAAAGATAGCGTTATCTTAACCAGCAGAGCAAGTGTTGGGTATGTAGCTTTGTCTGGTATCGATCTATGCACGAATCAGGGGTTCCAATCGCTCGTACCTAAAGAATCCGTGCTGGCTAAGTTTCTGATGTTTTGGATCCAACAAAACAGACCTGAATTTGAGTCAAGATCGGCTGGAAGTACTTTCAAGGAGATATCTAAATCAAACGTCAAGAGTATCAAGCTGTCAATACCCGCACTCCCCGAACAAAAAAGAATTGTAGACCTCATCTCATCGGTTGATTCATACATCGAAGCCCTCCAGCAACAGTTAGAGAGTGCGAAAAGATCAAGAAATGCTGTTCTGCATGAGTTATTGACTGCGGGCCGTGATGATTGGGAATACAAAACTCTCTCAGATATTTGCGAGGTTAGGGACGGTACACATGATTCTCCAAAACCATCTCACGAAGGTTTTGCTCTTGTGACTTCAAAGAATATAAAGGATGGAAAACTAGATTTACAAAGTGCTTATCTGATTTCACCACAGGACTATATAGAAGTGAACAAACGGAGCAAGGTCGAGCAATTCAATCTTTTAATCAGCATGATTGGAACCATCGGAGAGGTAATTGTCGTAGAAGTAGAACCAAATTTTGCCATTAAAAATGTTGGATTATTGAAATCTACCGAGCCGATTTTATCAAGATATCTCTGTCATTACCTCGGATCACAACTTGGCAAAAATTCAATTTCTTTATCAGTTTCTGGCTCTACGCAAAAATTTATAAGTCTTGGAAAATTGCGTGTGCTTCCTATTTTGTATCCCCCTAGGCAAAATCAAAAGGCTATAGTCGACACCATGAGTTTTTTTGATCAGCAGATTTCAAAGAATCTCGAAGTGGCCACAAGAATCAAGAACCTTCGATCTTCCTTACTTTCAGATTTACTCAGCGGAGAGCACGAGATCCCTGCAAGCTACGACAAAGTTATGGGTGCTGCGTGATGATGTCTCAGATTGAGAAACTGGCTATCGAAAAAATAGTCTCACCACAATTAAAAGTTGTTAGCTATGCGTGATGGTTGGGTTCAAACAACTCTCGACGGGATTGCAGATTACATAAATGGGTATCCATTTAAACCAGCCGATCTTGGCGAAGTTGGATTACCTGTTATTCGAATCAAACAATTACTTGATCCCAATGAGCCTGTTGATAGAACGGAGACTGATACACCAGACAGATGTCTACTTCGGGATGGCGACATAGTTTTTTCATGGTCTGGGACATTAGCAGTCAGAATATGGAATAGGGGTCCTGCAAAGCTCAACCAACACCTATTTAGGGTTGTCGAGAAAAAAGGTGTGTACAAGGGGATTATTCCTTTGATTCTTGACCACGCCATTGAAGAGTTAGAAGAAAAATCGCACGGTACAACGATGAAACATATAACTAAACAAACTCTATTGCCTCACAAAATACTTCTACCGCCACTCCCCGAACAACAAAGAATTGTTGACCTAATCTCATCAGTTGACTCCTATATCGAAGCCCTCCAACAACAATTAGAAAGAGCGAAAAGATCAAGAAATGCCGTGCTCCATGAATTGTTAACTGCGGGTGGTGATGATTGGGAAGAATCATCACTCGGACAGCTACTAACTCTCGAATATGGAAAACCATTAACAGATGAGAATAGAGATGGGAAAGGTTTTCCTGTTTTTGCCTCAGCTGGTGTAGTTGGCCTGCATAGCGAACCATTGGTTTCAAAATCCCCCGTGATAGTCGTGGGTCGAAAAGGAACAGCTGGCTCGGTGTACTGGTCTGAGACTCCTTGCTTTGTCATTGACACTGCGTACTTCGTCAAACAAATTTCAGATATTGATTCTCGATTCTTGTACCTACTACTGAATTTCATCGACCTTAAGAGTGTCACCGCTCAAACTGGCGTCCCTGGCTTGAATCGTGAACGTGCTTACAGCCTCAGATGCAATGTCCCACCAAAATCCAAGCAACTTGAAATCGTAAATTTGATTTCTTTATTTGATGGTGACATTGCTCAAACGGTTCGAGTAATCGACGAGGCAAAACAATTAAGGTCTGGGTTGCTGTCAGATCTTCTCAGCGGAGACCACGAGATACCTGCTAGCTACGACAAAGTCATTGGTGCTGCGTGATGATGTCGCAAATTGAAAAAAGCATCGATGAAAAGATGGTTCAGATGGGATTGGCAGACCATCTCTCTCGACTCAGTTGGGTATGGGCAGAGGATGAAACTCTTGGACGTCCCGTTGAAAGTGTTTTCTTGATAGAAGATGTAACTAAAGCTGTGGTTGAGTTAAATCCTGAGATCGCAAAGGTTCCTGCTCGAGCTGAAGAAGTTCTCTCGAAGTTGCGTGCAGTTCTACTGGGTGTTCGAAACGATGGACTTGTTGCCTCTAACGAAGAGTTTGTTGCGTGGTTGTGTGGTCGCAGAACGATCAAATACATTGGCACAGATAAAGATGTGCAAGTTAATCTGATTGATTTTGAAAATCCCAAGGCGAATACCCTCCGAGTTACAACAGAGGCTACTTTTCACATTGGCCGTGAGCATCGCAGGTATGACCTTGTTCTATGGGTCAATGGATTTCCTCTAGTTGTTGGTGAGATGAAGACTCCAAAAGATAAGAATATCTCTTGGTTAAATGGTGCAACAGATGTTCATAATGCTTACGAGAAGAAGACTCCTGAGTTCTTT
>WLMW01000017.1 GCA_009700025.1 Actinomycetota bacterium | reverse complement strand
CAAGGATTGCAATGTCTTGAAGGATTGATTTGCGACGATCTCCAAAGCCAGGAGCCTTAACAGCTGCTGCACGGAAGATTCCGCGAATCTTATTTACAACCAAGGTAGCGAGCGCTTCGCCCTCAATGTCCTCAGCGATGATTGCAAGAGGCTTACCTGACTGCATAACCTTTTCAAGAATTGGGACGAGGTCCTTAATATTTGAAATCTTTGAGTTCGCAATAAGAATGTAAGCATCCTCAAGGACTGCTTCCATACGATCTTGGTCTGTTACGAAGTAAGGAGAGATGTAGCCCTTATCAAAGCGCATACCCTCAGTGAGCTCTAGCTCTAGACCAAAAGTATTTGACTCTTCAACAGTGATAACGCCTTCTTTACCAACTTTGTCCATAGCTTCAGCAATCATTTCGCCGATAGTTGCATCTGCTGCAGAAATTGATGCAGTTGCGGCAATCTGCTCTTTTGAATCAACGCTCTTTGCCATCGACAAAAGTTCGGCGACAATCTCTGCGACAGCTTTTTCGATTCCGCGCTTAAGTGCCATTGGGTTAGATCCGGCGGCAACGTTGCGAAGACCTTCGCGCACGAGTGCTTGAGCTAAAACTGTTGCAGTGGTTGTTCCATCACCAGCGACATCATCAGTCTTCTTAGCAACCTCTTTAACTAACTCTGCACCGATTTTTTCCCATGGATCATCTAAATCAATCTCTTTCGCAATTGAAACGCCATCGTTTGTGATCGTTGGGGCGCCCCACTTCTTTTCCAGGACTACGTTACGGCCGCGCGGTCCGAGGGTTACTTTGACTGCATCAGCCAAAATATTCATTCCGCGCTCTAGCCCGCGGCGTGCTTCTTCATTAAAGGCAATTTGCTTTGCCATGAGGTGTGCTCACTTTCGTTTAGCTTTCCATTGTCGGACGGGGGCTTTATCACTCGCACCCCGAGAGTGCTAACGCCAAATCTACGGGAGGTATTCCAAGGACGCAAAACGAGAAGGGGTCTAGCGGGCGATACGGGTGGACATGCGGGCCTCGCGCAGGCGGCGGAGGCGTTTTACCAGCATTGGAGAGGCCATGAGGGCATCATCTCGGTCAATCAGGTCGTTGAGGAGTTGGTAATAGCGTGGAGCAGTCAAGTCAAAAAGCTCTTTGATTGCAGACTCTTTTGCCCCTGCATAGCGCCACCAACTGGCTTCAAAATCAAGAATGCGCGACTCTAAATCGCTGAGGCCGCTGTGCATTGTTGGCTCTTCCTGTGCAGACATGGGTTAAATCGTATCGGGACGAGCGCAAAAGTGTGGGATTTAGAGCCTGCTAAGAATTAATTCAATATCGCTAATTTTTGTCCAGGGATTAACAATCGCGAATCGCAAAATTGGTTGGCCATGATGTGATGAAGGAGGAATAAAACCAACTTGTTCTGCCAATAAATCATCAGACCATTTTTGATAATCACTTGCTACCCAACCTTTGCGAGTAAATGCAACGATTGAAAGTTCGGGCTCGCACAATAATTCTAAATCGGGATGCGCCTTTACCAATTCGGCAGCTTCATGGGCAACTGTTAGTGAATGTTCCATCGCTTCGGTATATGCATCGGTGCCATAGGCAGCAAGTGAAAACCAAAATGGTAATCCTCGAGTACGTCGTGTTAATTGAATTGCATAATCAGATGGCGACCATGCCCCATCTTTTAAAGTATCTAAGTAAGAAGCATGTTGTGAATGAACTTGGCGGGCAAGTTCAGGTTCACGATAAACAAGTGCACAGGCATCGTATGGAGCAAAGAGCCATTTATGTGGGTCAACAATAAATGAATCAGCCAACTCCACCCCATCAAAATTGGGACGCACTGATGGTGCACACAGAGCTGCTAATCCATAAGCTCCATCGACATGAAACCAAATTCCGCGATCATGGGCTGCACTACCGATTCCTTTTAGGTCATCGATAATTCCTAAATTTGTTGTACCAGCCGTTGCAACTACGGCAAATACCCGATGAGTTGTTGTCGAATGTAACTGGTCGATTTCTAGTGCCACGGATTCGCCCAATAACTTTCCATTTGTCGCAACGGGAACCTTTAAAACATCTACGTCCATCACATTGGCTGCGGTAACTATTGATGAGTGTGCTTCTTCGCTACAAGCAATCACCCAACGCGTTGCCGTAGGGTATTTTTTCCGAGCTTCTGCACGAGCCACTACTAATGCTGAGAGATTTCCAATGGTGCCGCCTTGAACAAAAACACCACCAGCGCTTTCTGGTAAACCTGCTAAATCGGATAACCATCGCAACGCTTGATTTTCAGCAAAAACAGCGCCTGCACCTTCTTGCCAAGAGCCCCCATAAAGTGCGCTAGCACCAACAACTAAATCAAAAAGGTTTGCGTATTCACTCGGTGCAGAAGGAATGAAAGCTAAATTGCGTGGGTGATCTGTTGAAATGCAGGCCTTCGCTAATACAGAAGTAAAAACTTCCAGCGCTTCGTGTCCACCAAGACCGCGAGCTGTGATTGTGTTTCCGACTTCGTTGAATAAATCTTCAGCAGTGCGAGGGCCATCCAGTGGTGGGTCATTTTTTAAACGGTCAAGACTGTAAGCCAAAACTTCTTGGGCTAAAGCTTCAACTTCGGCTGTGAACTCATGCACTATTTCTAGCTTTCTTCACTATGTTTCTTAGCATTGTTGGAAAGACAAAGAGGTGGAATGGTGCAACTGCATACCAATACATCTGCCCTCCAAGTCCACGAGGATTGAATGTTGCCTCTTGAACAATCTTTGTCTTGCCATTAACGCTCGACACTGTGAACTCTAGCCATGCTTTGCCGGGTAAAACCATTTCAGCATAAAGTTTTAAGCGGCGACCTTGTTCTAGCTCGTCTACTCTCCAGAAATCCAAACTCTCACCTACGCGCAAAAAATCTGGATCGCGGCGACCGCGGCGTAGTCCCACTCCGCCAAAGAGGAATCGATCTAAAACACCACGTGTCCACCACAAGAAATCTGAACCAAACCAGCCATTTTCCCCACCAATTCTCTCAATCTGGCGCCACACCTTTTCTGCAGAAACTTCGGTGATTGTTTCTCGACGATCACGCAAAACCATTTCACCTGCCCATTCCGGATCACCTTGGGCTTTTTGCCACGGTGCCAAGGGCATCGCTGCATCTGACCAACGTGTTTCAACGTTATGAGTGGTAATTTTTGAGAGCGCTAGAGATATAGCGTTTTCAACATCAATCAAACCCTCTGCAGGTTTTGGGACTAAGGCATCAATTGATTTCGCTGGATCTGCAACGACTTCACTAATCAGCGATCCCACTAGTGGTCGTGCAAGAGCAGTTGGAACAGGCGTAACTAATCCGATCCATAAACTTGAAAGCCCAGGTGTTAATACGGGAACTTTGATAATCCAGCGCTTTTTTAACCCAGATAGCTTTGCAAACTTTTGCATCATGTCTGCATAAGAAAGCACCTCTGGGCCACCGATATCAAATACTCGATTAACAGGTGTCTCTAACTTTGCTACCGCTTTTAAGTAATACAGAACATCCCGAATAGCTATGGGATGGGTTTTATTCATTACCCATTTTGGTGTTGTCATGATTGGAAGACGGTGGGTTAAATGACGCAACATTTCAAAACTAGCAGATCCAGATCCGATGATGATTCCCGCACGAAGCTCTAGAACCGGAACAGAAGTAGTTGCTAATGATTTTCCAGTCATTGCCCGCGAAGCTAAGTGCTTACTGATGTTCACATCGTTGGCAATACCACCTAAATAGATTATTTGTGAGACTCCAGCGCGCTCTGCAGCTTGAGCAAAGTTCTGAGCCATCTGGCTTTCTATCTCATCAAAGTTAGGTCCCAAATTAATTGAGTGCAATAAGTAAAACGCGGTGTGAACCCCAGCTAACGCCCGCTCTAAATCAGAGATGTTTTCAGCACTACCCTCACAAATATCTACTTGCGTAGCCCACGGTTGACCAAGAATCTTGTATTTATCCCGCACTAAAATGCGAACATCATTACTTTCATCAACTAATGCACGTGCTAAGCGGCCACCAACATAGCCAGATGCACCTGTGACAAGGTACTTACGGTTTTGATTGCGCGAGGACATGTTGCAAAGCCTAGACTTACTCCATGGAAAAGACATCTCAGAAGCCTCGGGTAGTAATACTCGGTGCCGGCTTTGGCGGACTCACTGCCGCACGAGCAATGGCCGATATTGCCCATGTCACTGTTGTCGATCGCCATAACTTCCAAACTTTTTTACCTTTGCTCTATCAGGTCTCCACGGCAGGTCTTGCGGCAGACCATGTAGCTCACCCAATTCGCGGCGCCTTGCGAAAAACTGGAGTCCAGTTTCGAATGGGCTCTCCCATTTCGGTAGATCATAAAAATAGAACTATTAAATTAGATAGCAGTGAAGTTTTAGCCTTCGATCAACTAATCGTCGCGCTCGGCTCTGTGACTGCAGATTTTGGGATCCCAGGGGTCACCGAACATGCACTGGGAATGAAAAGTGTGAGCGAGGCTTTATTGATTCGCGCTGAGGTAATGCGTCGATTTGAAGATCTTTGCCGGTTTGAAGATGACACAATCTTTTCAATTTGCGTCGTTGGTGGTGGACCAACTGGTGTTGAGATGGCTGGTGCCTTTGCTGAATTAGTTCGCGGCCCCCTTAAAAATGACCAAGCTCATGCGGCATCACATATGCGAATTAGTTTGATTGAAGCTGGTCCGCGCATTCTGCCTATGTTTTCAGAGAAATTATCTGCTCGTGCAAAAAAGGATTTAGAAAAGCTTGGCGTGAATGTTCTAGTAAATACTGCAGTGGCAGAGATAAAGCCACGATCAATCATTATTAACGATGGTGACCCAATTCCTTCAGAGATAACTATCTGGGCAGCTGGCGTTAAAGGTGAGCCTGCCAGCGAAAAATTAAATCTTCCACTAATAAGCTCACGCATTGATGTTGATAACACATTACAAGTTAAGAATTACCCAGGCATCTTTGCTATCGGTGATGTAGCAGGTTTCGCTGGAAAGGATGGACGATTTCTTCCTATGGTTGCACCTGTTGCAATGCAGCAGGGGCGCTTTATTGCCAAGCAAATAAAGCGCTTAGCTAACGGACAAGCATTAGAAAATTTCAAATATATTGATAAAGGATCAATGGCCACCATCGGTCGTCATAAGGCAGTTGTTGAAGTGAAGAGTTTTCGAATGGCCGGAATCCCAGCGTGGTATGCCTGGCTATGGTTGCACTTGTTCTACTTGGTAGGCGGTCGCAATAAGATTGGCACTATGGCGGACTGGACATGGAACTATTTAACTTTTGATCGCGGTAACCGACACATTATGGATTCTTTGTAGTGCCTGAATATATAAATCTGCGAAATCACCAGGTATACAACTACGAGTGGGACAACGATGGTGAGGCAGTAGTTTTACTTCATGGAGGATTGAGTAAGACTTCTAGCTGGGATTACATAATGGTCCCCCCACTTGACAATGATTTTCATGTCTATGCCTACGATCGCACTGCACATGGTTTCACTGGCGATCAACCTGGAAGTCTTCACTTTGAGTTTCAAACTCAAGAAGCGATTGAGTATCTAGAAGATGTAGTACGTGAACCCGTACATTTAATTGGCTATAGTGATGGTGGAATCATTGCACTGATGGTTGCAATTAAAAGACCCGAATTAGTGAAATCTATCGTTGCAATTGGGGCCAATTATCACTTCAGTGCACCGTTAAGTGCCTTCGAAGAAGCCTTTGTGTCCGAGGAAGATCAAGCTGAATATAACTTAATCTCCCCCGATGCCCCGCATACATTACTGGAAAAGAAAATCCGAATGAACCAAATTTGGAAGACGGAACCTGATATCCCTTTGAGTGATATTGCCACAATACAGTGCCCGGTTTTAGTGATGGCTGGTGATGACGATGTCATCAAACATGATCACACTATTTCACTCTATGAAGCTTTGCCTTTCGGGCAGTTGGCAATAATCCCTGGTACTTCCCATGGCTTAATTAAAGAAAAACCAACGCTAGCAATCGCGGTGATTATGCAGTTTTTACAAGACTTGAGCTACCCAACTACTCGCCAACCTATTCGGCGAGTTAACAGTCAACCGGAGTAATTTTTCCAGTTGCAACGTCATAGATTGCACCACCTACTGATACTCCTGTGTTGAGTAAGTGGTAGTTCCGAACTAATTGCACATCTGCAATTAAGGCAACTTGTTGGTCTGCGACAGTTTTAAATTCAAGCTCTGAGGTATCAATTCCATATTTGCTATCAATTTCACGATGAATTTCAGCTTCATCAACTTGTGCCATTCGACAGTTAGTGTGGGGCATAATTAAAATTCTCTTTACGCCCAAAAGATATGTTGCTAAAACTAAAGTACGTAAAACGTCATCTGTTACACGTGCTCCAGCGTTGCGCAAAATTTTGGCATCGCCAGATTTCATCCCAACAACTGATAACGGGTTTATGCGAGAATCCATACAGGTAACGATGGCCAGGCCTTTTTGGGCGACACCGGTCAAGTCTGAGTATTTAAAATCTTTAATATACTTGTCGTTTGCTGCCAAAGCATCAGAAAACTCATCATAAGGAAACGTAGTCATGAGTTCCTCCTTCAAAATACTGCGAGCCCCCCGTCAGGATTGAACTGACGACCTGCGCATTACAAGTGCGCTGCTCTACCACTGAGCTAGAGAGGCCTACGTGCGAACACGTATCGGTCTTGCGACCAGCGGCAATTATGGCAGTGAGTTGGGGAAACTTGAAATCGAGATCCTTGGGCTGGGCGGAGGGTAGGTTGCTCCTGTGAGATTAGGCGTACTAGATGTGGGTTCTAACACCATTCACCTGCAAGTTATGGATGCTCACTCTGGAGACCGCCCAACGCCGACAACAAATTTCAAAGTAGAACTGCGGTTGACGCAGTATCTGAATAAGTCAGGGACAATTTCAGTTGAGGGCATCAAGCTCCTTCATGAGGCAATCGCGGGTGCAGTCAAGCATGCTCGGGAAAATGACACGGATGAGATTTTAGCTTTTGCAACATCAGCAATTAGGGAAGCAAAAAATGGAGCTCAAATCATTGAAGAAATTAATGAGCGCCATGAAATTGATTTACAAATTCTTACTGGAGACGAAGAAGCGCGAATGACATTTCTGGCAGTTCGGCGATGGTTTGGATGGTCAGCCGGAAAACTTTTAATGCTCGATATTGGTGGCGGCTCATTAGAAATTGCATCTGGAATAGATGAGAATCCAGAGGCAACACTTTCCTTGCCCCTCGGTGCCGCACGATTAACTCGAGATTTTTTAAGTGGTGATCCATACTTGACTAAAGATGTGAAATTCCTTGAAGAATTTGTTGTCCATCACCTTGACGAAAATCTGCCTGCAATACTTCGCGCCCATGATGCCAATCACTTTGTTGCAACAAGTAAGACTTTTCGAACATTGGCCCGAATTTCAGGTCATTGGTTCAATGAAAATTCAAAATTCTTGGAGCTCGCAAATCTAGAAGCTATGACTTCAAAACTTGCCGGGATGAACGATAAAACCCGCGCAGAACTACCTGGTGTTTCAGCCAGTCGGGTACAACAGATTCTTGCTGGCGCAATAGTTGCACGTGCCACAATGGATATATTGGATATTGAAAAGGTTGAGATTTGTCCGTGGGCACTTCGCGAAGGAATAGTTTTGCGTAGGTTAGATTGGATTCAAGGCTAATTCAGTTAAAGGTGATCAAGTTCTAGGTGCGTCCACCCAGTCAACAGCAATGATTTCTCCATCACGGTGGTGAAGCACCCACGCCTGCGCAGGGTTGAGCTCCAGCGCTAATTCTTTAAAATTTTTCTTTCCAATCAATTTTTTAAGTAACTTAGGCAGAATTGGATTATGGCTACAAATAATCGCACTCTGGCCTCTCTGTATAAGATCTTGGGCATAATCGAGTGCCGCTTCTTTATCTTTAGCGAAGCGATATTCGCTTAAGTCGCTTGAAAATATTGGATTCATTGACAAAGAACGTGTCATCGGCTCAATTGTCTCAATGCAACGCATGGCATCAGAGGAGTGAACTTCTTGAATTGCAAATGGAAGATAAATTGATAAAAGCCGCTTTGCTTGAATTTGACCAACATGTGCTAGAGGGCGATCATCATCGTCGCCATCCCACTCTTCGCGTTTAAGTGCTTTGGCGTGGCGCAGTAAAACTAAAGCTGTTGTGCCAGTACCAAACTCAAGAAAGAAATCAACAATTGAGCGATCGTCTTCTAGAGTCAATTTCTTCCGTGCTTGACTTGGCGTAAGCCATAAAATCTCATCAACTTCTAGGGGGTCCGGCTTACCTGCAGGTTCACCAATTGCTTGTGCCGACCAATACTTAACATATTTGCTGCCACCCTCAAAATTGTAAGTTGCAAAGCCGAGCTCAGGACCAAAGATTGCCGAGTACCCAGTTTCTTCCATGACTTCGCGATGTGCACAGCCAATCATCGTTTCGTTGGCATCTAATTTTCCTTTAGGCAACGACCAATCGTCATAACGTGGGCGATGGATTAATGCGATTTCAACTTTATTGTCTTTACTTAGACGCCATAAAACCGCACCAGCTGCATAAATTATGGGCTCTTTAGCGTCCATCAACTACCTATTTTTCGCATATGACTCGATTAATGAATTATGAACATCGATAAGCAAATTGCCATTGCTGTCGACGCTTTTTCTAGTCCATTCAGTTCCAATTAATTCCCAACTTGCTGTTTGATCTGACAGGCCTAAATCAAGAATTTCCTGCAATCTTTGATGGTGATCTTTTTTGTCCACGCGGACCAAACTTTCCACACGGCGATCTAAGTTACGACCCATTAAATCGGCGCTTCCAATCCAATATTCATCTTCACCACCATTAATAAAGTGGAAGATTCGTGAATGCTCAAGGAATCGACCTAAAACAGATTTGACTGTGATGTTTTCTGATAGCCCTGATATTCCTGGCTGTACTGCGCAAATACCACGAATGAGAAGTTCAATTTTTACTCCAGCTTTTGAAGCTTCATAAAGTTTTGCTACAAAAATTTCGTCAAGTATTGAGTTGAGTTTGAATTGAACACCGGCTGGTCTACCAGCTTTTGCATTTTCTATTTCACGATCTATGCGTTCAGTTAAACCTGAGCGTAAAGTTCTAGGCGCAACTAGCAATCGAGAATAAGTTGACTGTGGAGCAAAACCTGAGAGCTGATTAAATAATTTCGTTAAATCCTCCGTTAGCTCGATTTCAGAACTGAGAATTCCAAGATCCTCATACATACGTGCTGTTTTTGGATTGTAATTTCCAGTACCAATATGACAATAGCGACGGAGCCCTTGTGGTTCATCACGGATAATGAGCGAAAGTTTCGCATGTGTTTTTAAACCCATGAGTCCATAGACAACATGAACGCCTGCGGCTTCAAGTTTTCTTGCCCAACGCACATTTGCTTGCTCATCAAAACGTGCACGGATTTCGATTACTGCTAATACTTGTTTTCCAGCCTCAGCTGCCTCTATTAGTGCTTCAACAATGGGTGAATCACCAGATGTCCTATATAAAGTCTGTTTAATCGCCAACACATGTGGATCTTGCGCCGCACTCTGAAGAAAGTGCACAACCGAGGAAGTGAAGGATTCATAAGGGTGATGGAGCAAAATCTCACCTTGGCGGATAGCCGCGAAAAATAAATCAGTATCTTCCGTATCTACTTCAGAGAGGGCATGCGCAGTACGTGATCTAAATTTTTCAAACTTAAGCTCTGGAAATGCGAGATCTGAAATCTTATGGAGTGCAGTCAAATCCAGTGGTGATGGTGCATGAATAATGTTTTCTTCATTAATGCCTAGTTCAAGGGCTAAGCGGTTGACTAATCTAGCTTCTACGCCAGTTTCAATCTCCAGCCGAACTGGTGGGCCAAAACGACGACGAGATAATTCTGCTTCAAGTGAAAGCAAAATATCTTCAGATTCTTCTTCATCGAGTTCAATATCTTGGTTACGGGTGACACGAAACGTGTAGTGCTCTTCAATAATCATACCGGGGAAAAGTTCCTGAAGATTTATTGCGATGAGTTCTTCAATGGAGATGAACCTAGTAGAGCGAGCTTTAGCCGTTGCGATAAATCTTGGGAGAATCTCTGGGACTTTAACGCGGGCAAAAAACTCCTCATGAGTTTCAGGATTCTTGACGATTACTGCAAGGTTGAGAGATAAACCGGAAATGTATGGGAATGGATGAGAAGGATCGACGGCAAGCGGAGTCAGAACTGGAAATATGCGGTCTTGAAATAATTTGCTGACATAGCTGCGTTCAGCCTCGTCAAGGTCACCCCAATGAAGAAACTCAATGCCATGGACTTTAAGTTTTGGAATAATGTCGCCGTGCAAAGTTTGGGACTGGCGTTCAACTAATTTTTTTGTCCTTAAGGAAATCTCATTCATCAAATCTTGTGGTACAAATCCTGCCACGTTAAGAGCAGTAATTTCATTTTCAATCTTGCTCATGAGGGTCGCTACCCGAACCATGAAAAACTCATCGAGGTTTGAGGAAAAAATCGCGAGAAAACGTAACCGTTCGAGCAAGGGAAGCGTGGAATCTTCGGCAAGTTCTAGAACCCGCTGATCGAAAGATAGCCAACTGAGTTCGCGGTCAGTTACATTCTCGAACTTCATATTTATATTCTCCAGTTCATTGGTGAACTATGAGTGTCTATAGTATGGCTAAACGGTAAACCCCCGCACTTTCCTGGAAAATATGCCCAATATTGAGCACATTAATGACAGTAAATCTCTACCTCAATCTAAATGAGTCAAGGGCCAATGAATCGCAATTGGATACTTGCAACTTCTACCGTCACCTGAGGATTTGCCTCGGGCACGACGCCACATCCATGGCAAAGCAAATGAAATAAACCAAAGAGTAGTAACTATGGCTTTAAAAATTTTGGGCTGTGGATTTGCAAGTGGTAATGGTTGGCGCCAACTTGAATCAAAGGGTAGATCAATTAACTCGAGAACGGCTTGTGCTACTCGCTCATGGCCAACAGCATTTAAATGCAGACGATCAAAAGCTAAGAACCTGCGATCGCTGAAAGCAGGCTCTTCATTTGCATCAGCAATTACCGCACCAACTTCTAATCCAATAGCTCTGACATTACGATTGAATTCACTAAATCTTTGCTCCCACATCTTGGCAGAACGTCCGGTGTTTCCGGTTCGCTCTAAAACTGTGAACAATAATAATGTCGCACCTGATGCAGCCAATCGTCGCACAGCTTTGGCGTAAAGGGGAAGCGCGAGTTCGGCCTTATATCCTGGACGAATTACATCATTTGCTCCAGCATGAAAAGAGACCAAAGTCTGCGGACCGTTAACTTGAGCAATAGCTGCATCAACTTGATCATCTAATACTTGACGGAGCAATTTTCCACGGATCGCCAAGTTTGCATACGTGAAATCTGGATTATGAACCGCCATCACATCGGCAACTCGATCGGCCCAACCCCGGTAATTGCCGTATTTTTTCTCATCGCACATTCCCTCGGTGTATGAGTCTCCTATTGCTATGAATCTAGTAAAAATCATTGAATTAACTCTTTCGACGTGCCTGATCCACAAAGAAAAGCGCTATCGCTGTTGCAACGCTGGCGTTGAGTGACTCGGTAGTGGCACTAATTGGGATTGAAATTACAAGGTCGCATTTTTCACGTGTTAAACGCGCTAAACCTTTTCCTTCACTGCCAACCACAATCATTATTGCTTCGGTAGCAACTTTCATTGTGCTAATTAAATCTTCGGATTCACCATCTAGACCAACAACAAATAGTCCTTCTTTCTTGGCGGCATCGATTGTGCGTGCAAGATTTGTAACTTGTGCAATTGGTAAACGTGCCGCTGCGCCAGCTGAAGATTTCCAAGCAGACGCTGTCATAGACGCAGCGCGTCGCTCGGTCATAATCACTCCCGCTGCGCCAAATGCTGCAGCGCTTCGAATGATTGCTCCGAGATTTCGAGGATCTGTTACACCATCAAGTGCAACAATTAGAGCTGGATATTTTGCTCGCTGCATAATCTCTTCAAAACTTGAGTATTGAAATGGCTTAATTGCCAGAATTATTCCCTGACTGTTAGGAGAAATTCCTTCTACCTCTGCACGGTGAGCTTCTCGAATAGGTAAACCTAAGTGAAGCGCAAGTTTTAGTGATTCGGCTACGCGATCATCTACTTCAATGCTGCGTGCAACTAATAATTCAGTTGCTGGAACACTCTCACGCAGAGCTTCAAGAACTGCATTTCGTCCAGCAACAATTTCACCTCTTGGGCGATCTCCTCGTGGCGCACGTGTAGGTCTAATCTCTTTTCCATCGCTGCGAGTACTTGTAGTTTTACTTGCACTCTTTTTTGCAACAGCTTTCTTGCGTTTTGCTGCTGCGTGATAAGGGCGATCTTCGGCTTTTGGAGTCGGTCCTTTTCCAGTCAAGCGCTTTTTATTTTTCCCACCAGTGCCTGTAGATGGCCCCTTTTTCGAAGCGCGGATAGCGCCCTTACGGGATGAATTTCCGGCCATCGTTAACTCTTTTCCATTATCGACCAACGTGGCCCTTGTGCAGTGTCCTCAATTGTAATTCCTAAAGCGAGCAACCCATCACGGATAGCATCTGAAGCGGCAAAATCCTTACGGTCGCGGGCAGATGCTCGCTCTTTCAGCATGAGCTGAACAACGCCATCCATGGCATCGCTTAAATCACTACTAGAACTCGTTGTGAAGTTTGAGTCAAATGGATCGCAGCCTAAAATGCCTAAAGCACCACGGATTTCGCTGGCATTTTTAGAAACCACACCAAGATCACCATCTGTAATTCCTTGATTTCCAGCGCGCAGATTCTCCGAAATCGATGCTAAACCTGTTGGAACAGCAAGATCATCGTTCATTGCATCGCTAAATGCTTTACTCATGAGCGGCACTGGCACTGTTCCGACAACTTCGGTTGCTCGTTTTAAGAAAGCTTCAATCCGGCGAAAAGCCACTACTGATTCATCGAGAGCAGATTCCGAGTACTCAAGCATCGAGCGGTAGTGGGCACTCACTAAATACCATCGAAGTTCGATTCCACGCACGCGTTGCAAAATAACTTCTACAAGTAGGGAATTTCCAAGAGATTTACTCATCTTCTCACCCGATTGTGTGACCCAAGCATTATGTAACCAGCGCTTTGCAAATCCATAACCTGCAGCCTCTGATTGTGCAATCTCATTTTCATGATGCGGAAAAATTAAATCTAAACCGCCACCATGGATGTCAAAACTTTCGCCCAAATATGCATAAGCCATCGCTGAGCACTCTAAGTGCCAACCAGGTCGCCCTGCTCCCCATGGAGTTGGCCATGATGGTTCACCCAATTTTGCTGCTTTCCATAGCGCAAAATCTCTTGGATCGCGCTTCATTGAAATCGACATTTCAACATCTGCAGCAGGCATCAAATCATCAATGCGCTGGCCAGACAAAGTTAAATATCGTTTTAAGTTTCGAACCTCTAAATAAACATCTCCGTTACCGGGTGCATAAGCAGATCCATTATCAATCAATATCTGCATGAGTTCAATCATCTGAGTTATGTGACCGGTAGCTCGTGGCTCATAAGTGGGTGGCAATACATTTAGGGCTGCAAATGCTGCTGTGAACTCACGTTCGTATTTCATAGCATGTGCCCACCATGGAACCTGCTCTTGTGCGGCTTTTTGTAAAATTTTGTCATCAATATCAGTCACGTTGCGAATAAAAACTACTGCAAATCCACTATGGATAAGCCAGCGGCGCAATACATCGAAATTAACGGCACTTCGAATGTGACCAATGTGTGGAGAAGCTTGAACGGTTGCACCGCAAACGTAAATTGATACCTCACCGCTTTTTATTGGAGTAAAAACTCCAACTTCTCGCGTTGAGGTGTCGTATAAATTCAGTGCTGACATTGTTTAATTCTACTGCTTGAAAACAAGGGCGGACGCAATTGCAGCAACTCCCTTACCCTCACCAGTTAAGCCCAAACCATCAGTTGTTGTGGCTGATAATGAAACAGTGGCACCGCTGAGCGCGCGCGAAAGTGCAGAGATAGCTTCAGTGCGACGCGTTGCAATCTTTGGGCGATTGCCAATTATCTGCACAGTGATATTTGAAATTGAGTAGCCACTTTTCGTGATTATTGAGAACGTCTCTTCAAGCAATTGTGCACCGGACGCACCTGCATATTCAGGTCGATCGGTACCAAAATTACTTCCAAGATCGCCCAGTTGAGTAGCGGCAAGTAATGCGTCACAGATTGCATGGGCTGCAACATCACCATCTGAATGTCCGTCGACTCCGACTTCATCAGGCCATAACAAGCCTGCCAGCCAGAGTGGGCGACCTACACCGTAGGCATGTGAGTCAGTTCCAACTCCAGTTCTAAAACTGGAATTAAAACCAAGGAAAGAGAGTGCCGTGTTCAGATCTGATGGATTTGTAATTTTTAATGCTCTGTCTTCACCTGCAATTATTTTTACTCGGCCACCCATTGCTTCGATAAGTGCACCATCATCAGTTGCTTCTGCTTGCGTTGCATGCGCTTGGTTGAGAATTCTTCTGTTGAAACCTTGTGGGGTCTGAATTCCTACGAGTGAACTTCGATTAGGTGTGGATTCAACATAACCATCGCTTCCAATTACTTTTATCGTATCGACAACAGCAATTGCTGGAACTACTGCATCTTCACCAGCAATTAATTCAGCCAGAACGCGTTGCGCTAGCTCGCTACTAGCTAAAGCCCGTGCTGCATCATGAATCAAAATATAATCACCGGTCGAAACTGCCAAAGCGTTTCGAACACTTGCTGATCTCGTAGCTCCACCTGTTACAACTGTAATTTCGTTGCCAACGAGTTCACGCATTCGGTCTTCAGAACCCTTTGGCGCAGAGATGACTATCTGATCTACAACTGGTGCAAGAGATGCAACGGCATACTCAATGAGGGTTCGATCACCGAGTTGGATAAACGCCTTTGGAAAACCTGCACCGAATCTCTCGCCGCTGCCAGCGGCGGCAATGATGCCGGTAACAGACATGAAATTTACGAAGCAAGAACCTCGTCAAGGATCGTTGCAGCCTGTTCTTCATCAGTACGCTCAGCAAGAGCTAACTCTGAAATCAGGATCTGCTTCGCCTTGGCGAGCATACGCTTTTCACCAGCTGATAAACCACGGTCTAAGTCACGACGATATAAATCACGAACAACCTCAGCAACCTTGATAACATCTCCTGAAGCTAACTTCTCGAGATTTGCCTTATAACGACGAGACCAGTTTGTTGGCTCCTCTGTATATGGCTGACGCAAGACATTAAATACCCGATCAAGCCCGGCAGAGTCAACAACATCACGCACCCCTACAAGATCCACATTCTCTGCAGGAACTCGAACTGTGAGATCTCCTTGAGCAATTTTCAACACTAAATAGGTCTTTTCTTCGCCTTTAATCACGCGCATCTCAATTGCTTCAATGAGAGCTGCTCCGTGATGGGGATAAACAACGGTTTCGCCGACCTTAAATGACATGTGTTGCCCTTCGCTAGAGGGCAATTGTACCAGCGATTTTGCAACGAGTCACCTTGCGCTTTAACGCACAAAACTAGCGTATTTTACTAGTTATTTCATGTGAGAGAATATCACCCATGCGACGCACAGGTATTTCGGTTTTATCATTAATGCTTGCGCTTTCACTAACTGCATGTGGAGCTGGCTTTAACGCTTCTACTCGCCAAGTCAAACAAGTTTCAGATGGCGTTGAAGGTACTATCTCAACTAGTGACAATCTCATTAAGGCAGTCAATATTCTTGTGGTTGAGACCACCGATGGTGCAGGTGTTTTGGTGGGGACTGTCGTAAATTCTCGCCCAACGGAAGATGCGCTGCTCGGAGTTGCAATTAATGGTGTTGTTGCAACAGTTTCAGGTAATACCTCACTTGTTCAGAATGCTCCGATTACTTTTGAAGGTGATTCTGCAAATGCTAAAGCTGCAGTACCAGCGCTTAACACAAAAGCTGGCGCACATGTCCTCGTAACAATGTTTTTTGCGCGTGCTGGTGAGTTATCAGTTTTGGCGCTAGTACACGCACAAAGTGAAAGGTACGCAGGAGTTACGGCTTAGAAGAACTCTTTCCCTGATTTGCAACGGCAGCAATTGCATCTTTCGCTGCTTCAGGGTCTAAATACTCTCCACCTTTAACTACTGGAGTTAAATCGGCATTGAGCTTGTAGTACAACGGAATTCCAGTTGGAATATTTAATCCAGCGATATCACCATCACTAATCCCATCGAGATGTTTGACTAGTGCGCGAAGAGAATTTCCATGTGCCGTTACTAAAACTCGCTCACCTTTTTTCAAATCAGGAACTATAGATTCATGCCAATATGGAAGCATGCGATCGATGACATCCTTAAGGCATTCAGTCTTGGGTGCAACAATGTCGGCGTATCGAGGATCTTTGCTCTGAGAGAACTCATCGCTGTCATCAATTGGTGGTGGTGGAACGTCGAATGAACGACGCCATAATTGAAACTGCTCGTCACCATACTCGGCAAGCGTCTGAGCCTTATCTTTGCCCTGCAATGCCCCGTAGTGGCGCTCATTAAGTCGCCAAGTGCGCTGAACTGGAATCCAGTGTCGATCGCATGCATCTAAAGCTAACTGCGACGTGTGAATTGCTCGGCGCAGCAAAGACGTATGCAGAAGATCTGGAAGTAGCCCACGCTCTGCCAATAGTGCTCCTCCGCGACGTGCTTCGGCCTCGCCTTTATCGGACAATCTGACATCCACCCAGCCAGTGAAAAGGTTTTTGGCATTCCACTCTGATTCGCCGTGGCGCAAAAGGATTAATTCAAAGTTGCTCATGCACTCATCCTAAACCAAATGTTTGAAAGCATCTAAATTCTTGAGTGACTCGCCTCGAGATACTCGCCATGCCCATTCCCTACGAATGGCATTAGCAAAGCCGATTTCAAGTAGCGGATTAAAAGATGAATCTGAAGCCTGCAGTACAGCCCCCACTAAACGATCAATTTCGCGGTCAGTCACTGCCGATATTGGCAAGCGTCCAACCAAGAAAATATCATGAAGCTCATTAATAGCAAATGCAATGCCATACAAAGTCGCATTCTTACCCATGCACCAAGCATGCACACCTGCTTCATTGTCATCAGGCTTGCGAATAACAAATGCGTTAATACTTAGGGAGTGGTCACCAACAATTAGTGCACAGTGTGTTTGTAATTTTTTCTCTCCAGGTAAAGTTATTAAAAATGTATTTACATCTTTTTTCTCATATTCTAAATCATGAGATTCTAGAAACTCTTCAATGGTAATTCTTGGGTCAATCGTGGGCATCACTGCCCCGCTATTTTTGCGGCAGCTTTATTTTCAGTAATTACTTGATCATAAATATCTAAAGTACCTCGTGAAGTTGCATCCCATCCGAAATGAGATGCGTGCTCAATCGCGCCCATTGAAAGCAGTACACGGCGTTGTGGTTCTTGCAATAATCGAGCGATAACTGAAGACCACGCCTTTGAATCATGACCGTCCACTAAAACTCCAGATATTCCATCGGCTATCGCAGTTCGTAAGCCACCAACGGCAGTGGCAATTACTGGCGTACCGCAGGCTTGGGCTTCGAGCGCAACTAAACCAAAACTTTCAGAGTAACTAGGAACACAAACTAGATCTGCAGCGCGATACCACTGTGCTAAGTCTTTTCTTGGCACTGGAGGCGCGAATGTAACAACATCGTCGATCCCCAACCAACCAACTAACTCTTTAAGTCTTTCAACTTCCTCAGTATTAGCACCGGATGCACCGCCAATAATGTTGACGATTAACTTTGGTCGCATTTGTGGTGAGTGTTTTACGAGCTCTGATGTTGCACGAATTAAAACTTCAGGACCTTTATGGGGTTGAATTCGTCCAACGAAAGTAATGATCAGTGCATCTTCGGGAGCGCCAAATTGTACACGGGCAGCTTTGCGACCTTGGCCCGGTGTAAAGGTATAGAGATCAACACCTGGGTTCACAACATGAACAGTGTCAGGGCATGCGTCATAGAGGGAAACTAAGCTGGCTGCTTCGGCATCTGTATTCGCAATCAGTGCTTGTGCGGCCGCAACAACCTGCGTTTCACCCTGTACTCGGATCATTGGCTCAGGAACTTCGCCTTCAGCTAAGTTTAAATTTTTCACTCTAGCCATAGTGTGCATAGTATGTATGAGGGGAATATTTAATTGAGCCGCTGCCGGCATAGCAACTTTTCCTGAAATCCAATAATGCGAATGAATGGCATCATAATTTTCATCTTTAATTATTCTATAAAACTCTTTTGATAAACCAAGTATATGTGAAGGTAATTGTTCTTTTGTTAGATGGCCATGACCACAATCAAAGTATCTAACACGGACACCTTTTGAGATTTCAATTATGTCTGGTGATGCACTCTCGGTACGGCGCGTGAAGATATCGACTTCAACACCCATAGCAGCCATGCGCTGTGCAGATTCAAGAACATAAATATTCATTCCGCCGGCATCACCGATTCCTGGTTGATCCAATGGTGATGTATGAACCATTAGGGTTGCAATGCGGCCGTTCATTCCTTAAGGGTACGACTTGTTAGAAGGTTGCGCGAATGGAGCCAACAATTTGATTGCCACCATAGGTTTTTTCTGATTCATCATTGGTATCTATTCCAAGCAGTTTTAAGCCTGCTACGGTTAAAGTCAATCGCGGGCGAACCCCACCATCATTGACTTTATAGGCAAAAGTTCGGCCATCAGGTACCGATGCAACGATGATGGACTCTGCCCCACTTTTCATAAATAAACCTGGGAATTTTTTCATAAAAATAGTTGACATACGATCAGGACCTGCAACCATTTCTGGAAAATCTCTGCACGCTTGAACAACTTTTTGATGCACCGGATCGGTTGAAATCGTCAGTGATCTGATTGCACGAGCTAGCCCAATCAAAGAAATTAAGAAAAGTGGAGCCCCACAACCATCAATTGCTGTATGAGAGATTTTTTCACCAGAGAGGTTTTCAAGTTCGGATTTAAAAGCTAACTGCAATGGATGTTCTGCATCTAGATAATTGCTGGTTGGCCACCCATTTGCTGCACACGCCATAAGCATTCCGGCGTGCTTTCCACTGCAGTTCATTGCAAGTCGAGTGGCTTCAGATGTCGCCAGCGCTGCAACTTCATCAAGTGGCTTTCCTTTAACGTTTTGTAGTGAATCTTCACTAAGTCCAGCTAAAGCTAAAATCTCTAAAGCACCATTTTGATGCATCGAAAGACCTGAATGAGATGCACACGTAAGTGCCAATAATCGTGGCTCGAGTGGTGAACCATTTCGTACCATTGCTGCTGCCAAAATAGCTTTATATGAAGAACGTGGATAAATCAGTTGGCTAGGGTCACCTTTGCTTAAAAGTATTGAGCCATCAGAATCTAGCGCTACAAAGTGGCCAGCGTTTTGTGATTCAACGACATCGTTTCTAATCAATTCGGCAAGAACTTCACCAATATTTAATGAAATCAATTATTCGCTCTGGCGTTCAAGAGATGACCAAATATGAGCTTGCAGTTCCTGCCCTTCGGCCGCCATGTCATAAGCAAAGAAAAGTTCTCCGGCTACAAGCCCGTATAAACGAACACCTGCTGTAACAATTTTCGCACTTGGTGCTGAATAACCTTGATCTAAAACTAATTGAATCTTTGGACCATCAAAAGTGCCAACCCAACCTTCTGAAATCCCGGTGTTGTGCGACATGACAACCTCTAAAACATTATTTGGTTTAGCGCGCCAGAATCCAGTTTCAGATCCACCGGGCCGCACAATTTCACCCTCAGCATCTAAAATCCAGGACCGAGAGTAGTAATTCAAAAACGGGCGTCCATCGTGATTGAAGACAACTTCTTGTGCGAACTCAAAAGGTTCAATATTTGGATACTCGCCGCGACCCTTACCTCGCCAAGTGCCCACTAACCACGCTAAGGGATTTAAGTCAGCATGTAAACCTTCAGGAATTGTAAAAACCATTATGGGCGTCCTCTAAATTTTGGTGAGCGTCTGGCTTGGGACTGTCGTCCACGGAAAGCATAAAAAATGAGCGCAATACCTAAAGCAATGGCGGTAAGACCAAGCACTGCTGAGATGAAGAGCTCCATGTTCTAACTCTATCCTGCTTATACAACCCAATCACTGCTACTTGGCCGATACCTCTTTATACTCCTCGCATGAATGAAGACTCGCTCCGCGCCGAGATAATCGATACCGGTAATCCTAAAATGAGATCTGCTCGAATCACCATCGCGGCGAAACCCTCTTTAATATTTTCGATTCTGAATAATCCTAAACGGCATAAAGAAATTGATGGCAGTGGGACAATTACTGGAAATAGAAGCGGCCCAGATGAGCTAACTCTCGGTTCAAAATTCGGTATGGAAATGCATTTTGGCATCGACTATCGAATTCTCAACACAGTGGTTGAATATAAAAAAGATGAACTGATTGCTTGGCGACATCTAGGTAGATGGAGATGGCGATACGAATTAGTGGATTGTGGAAACGGTTCAACACAAGTCACAGAAACTTTTGATGCGTCATGTGCGCCAAGGATTGCGCAGATTTGGCTCTACTTCCGCAAGGCTTATCCTTGGACTCAGATTGCCGTAGCGAAGACTTTAGTGCGACTAAAAGCAGTCGCTGAAGCACAATAATTTTGCTTTCACTTATTTTCTAACTCACACAATTATTTGCTGTGAAGCTGGTACACCTTCGACAGTAAGTACCGCTTCCGCTGCTGTATTTCGTTTGATAATTGCAAGGGCGATTGTGCCAAGTTCATGATGGCGCGCAACGGTGCCAATAAAGCCAACTACTACTCCGTCGTTTTCAACTGGGCTTCCTTTAGCTGGAAACGCGGCATCGCTGCCATCTAAATGCAACATCACCAAGCGCCGTGGTGGATTGCCTAAGTTAAATACCTTTGCGACGGTTTCTTGCCCTCGGTAACAACCTTTATTCATATGTACTGCGCCATTTAAAACGCCAATCTCATTTGGAATAGATTTATGATCAGTTTCAAACCCAATTCGGGGACGTCCCGATGCAACGCGTTCAGCATCTAATGCCCAAGTTCCTACTTGTGTTGCCACAGCATTAAAAGTCTCACTCATTTGAGTAAGTTCTTCGCGGGGAACAAGAGAAAAAGGCCCACCAATTTCAGTGGCATTTCCAGGTGCACGCATTACTGCAAATTCTGAAGTTGCATCTCTTACATCAACGCGCAGCATGAACTTCATCTTGGTCAAATAAGTAATAAGGGCTTCTGTATATCCAGGATCTATAACCAACCAAGTAGTTGTGCCATCATCAACTAAGTTGAATTGATACTCGATATGTCCCTTTGGATCCAAAATTAGCGCGGGCTTCCAAATTCCGACGCTTAAATCATTGAGAAACTGTGTTGTTAAATCATGTAACCACTTCAAACGATCTTCGCCGCTCACCGCAACAATATTTAGATGCGATAGGTCGGCCCATGCAGTACCGGCTTCTAATGCACGTTGTTCTTTAACGGGCTCTCCAAAGTGCCAAATTGCACCTTTATCTACCCCATCTTCAACAACGACAGCACTCATTGGCACGCTGTACAGGTTCCATAAACTGCAAAGTGTGTTACATCAGTTTTAAAGCCATAGTCATCAGCCAGAGAGTTAACAAAGTTTGCTGCGACATCAATCGGTGCATCTCCAATTGATCCGCATTTGCCACACACTAAGTGCAGATGAGTTAGCTCTTCTGCTGCATGATACGTAGCACCGCCATGACCGAGATGTGTGTGCAGAACCAAGCCAACATTTTCTAGAGTTTCAAGGTTGCGATAAACCGTAGAGAGGTTAATACCGGGATGGGAAAGGCGAACTTTCTCGGCAATTTCTTCAGGAGTTGAGTGCCCTAGCTCTCGAACTGCTGAAAGAACGAGCTCACGTTGAGGGGTCAGGCGCAATCCCTTTTCGTGGAGTTCGTGTTTGTTAGCCATGTGAGAACCTTACGCGAAGAATGATCAAATATAGTTCGCAGCCTAAGCAGAAGCTAAAAGCTGCGTTCAAAAAGGCGGCGGCAAGGGCAAAACTAATTGCAACTGTGAAGAGCGGGGCGATACCTGTGATGGAGCCAGCTATTGCTGCAAGGGCAAAAAGTAGTCCGATGCTCTGAGCAAACTTTGGCGGGCGAACATCTTCGAGTATGACCTTTCCATTGAGGCGAGGCTTAATAAACTTCTTAAAAATTACAGCGTACGGTGTGAACTGTGGACCCTTGGTCGCTCCGATAGCAAAGATAATCGCTTGGACAATAACAATCCATATTTGTGAAGTTACCAGTGCCGAAGCTAGAACAATCGTCGTTAATCCCGCCGAAAAACGTGGACCTCTTGAATCTATTGAAACAGAATTAGTCTTCTGCTCTAAAATATTTGACATTGAATTTTCCTTTGTTAGTTAAATGAATAATTGTTTTTTGAGTAACAATTACATTCGACATAACGAGCTAGCAAGGCGACCAAAATCAATCACTCGGCGCTTAGTAAAATTGCTTGCTAAAGACATATGCAGATAATAAACATTGATGCAGATTAGTGCGAGTTGCGAACTATTCGCGAATAACCGATAAGGCATTGATAACTTGCTGGCGTTTCGGTGCACCCACAGCTCGACCCACTTCATGGCCCTTTGAATCAAGGATTAAAGTTGTTGGCGTGCTTAGAATATTTAGGTACCTAACGAGCTCGAGCTCAGATTCAGCATCGATTTCAACATGGGCAACATCATTCATGCTGGAGACAATATTTTCTAGCAAGGTCCGGGTTGCCCGACATGGTGTACAGAATGCCGAAGAGAATTGCAGCAGGGTTGCTCTAGATCCCAGAGGTGCGCCAATCATAGATTCAGAAATCGAGCTCTTCCTTATTGTGGCTTTAATTTTGCCTCGTGAACGCCGATACCAAACACCATAGGCGCAGGAGAGTCCCAGCACAATCGCGAGTGGAAGCAATGATTTCACGGGGGTAGTCTGTACCAATGGCCAGAGTGTTGCTACTTACAAACACATCGTTGGCGAGCGCTGAAGTTCTTCCCGCACTCGGTTTGCTTGCGCATAACGTTCGCATTTTGCCTGCAGAAGCAAGTGTCCTCATCGATGTACCTGATGTTGATGTCATTCTTGTGGACGCCCGTAGAGATTTGCCCGCAGCTAAGTCACTTACTCGACTATTAACTACAACTGGTCTTGGCTGTCCAATCATCGTTATTGCTACCGAAGGTGGCTTATCAGCAGTTAGCGCCGACTGGGGAATTGATGACGTCATGCTCGATACATCGGGGCCTGCCGAAGTTGATGCACGAATTCGCATCACTGTTGGAAAACACAGTGCAGCATTGGCACAAAGTGACCCACATTCAGGAGAGATCCGAACAGGTGACGTTGTTATTGATGAATCGAGTTATACCGCGAGGTTAAAAGGAAATGTTCTAGATTTAACTTTTAAAGAGTTTGAACTTCTTAAATATTTAGCCCAGCACCCAGGAAGAGTTTTTACCCGCGCCCAGTTATTGCAAGAAATTTGGGGTTATGACTATTTTGGTGGAACTCGCACAGTGGATGTTCACATTCGACGCCTTCGCTCAAAGCTCGGACCTGAGTTTGAAGCGATAATCGGAACCGTGCGCAATGTTGGCTACCGTTTCACAATGCCAAGTGGTAACAAAGAGAGCTCAATAAACGAACGCGTCTAATTATGCGCCATATTTTAAAGATACATCGTTCACTTCAAGGCCAGATTCCAGATACAAATCATGGTTTTACTGTTGAAAACTTTGATCCTGCTCGACATAAACAAGCTTGGCTAGATCTCAATAACAAGATATTTATTAATCACCCCGATCAAGGAAATTGGGTGATGCAGGATTTAGAAAACAGGATGGCTGAGCCTTGGTTTGATTCCACTGGATTTTTTCTAGCCGTTAAAAACAAAGAGTTGGTGGGTACTTGCTGGACCAAAATACATCACGGCCTGGTCAATCAAGCGCCAGTTGGAGAGTTATATGTTGTTGGGGTGGACCCTGACTTCATGGGACATGGAATTGGTCGCGCTGTTTCTATTGCCGCAATCAACTATCTGTATGACAAAGGCATACGAGATGCGATGTTGTATGTCGATGCCGATAATGCAAAAGGTCTACGCCTCTATGAAGCCTTAGGTTTTAGCTAAGTATCTCTTTCAAGCCAGTAATTAATCGATCGACATCATCATGAGTGGAATACGGCGCTAGTCCAGCACGTAATGCGCCTGCATCATCCAGCCCAAGTTTTCGGGAGACTTCAAGTGCATAGAAATTATGGGCGGGTAGATTTACTTTCTTACTAGCCATTGCTTTGTAAATTTCAGAACTATCACGGCCAGCAAAAGAGAAGTAAATAGTTGGCGTACGGTGCGCTGCATGGCCGTACATTGTTACACCTGGCAAGGCCTTGATTGCGCTCTCCATATATACCAATAATTCATCTTCATATTTTTCCAAAGCATGCATCGAGTTAACAATTTTTTCACGCCGATTTGAACCGGTTCCAGGTGCCATATCAGCTATAAAGTTAACTGCTGCAATACATCCCGCCATTAATTCATAAGGCAGCGTTCCAAACTCGAACTTTTCAGGAACATTGCTAGTGGAAGGTAATAGTTTATCGTTGTTCAGTGTGTTCAAAAGTGCAGGTGATGCTGCTAGCGCTGCACAGTGTGGTCCCATTAACTTGTAGAATGAAAAGCCAAAAAAATCTGCGCCAATGTCTTTGGCACTAATTGCTGCATGCGGGGTTAAGTGAACACCGTCAACAAAAAATAGAGCACCAATTTTATGCACCGCAATACCAATTGATTTTAAATCAGGTCGTGTTCCGAGAGTATTTCCTGCTCCAGTTATTGCAACAAGCTTGGTTTTATTCGATAACACGGCTTCAACCGCAGCAACGGTTAATTCAGATGTGTCAATATCAAATTCAGCCCAACGGACCGTCGCGCCGACGGCTTCAGCTGCTTGAATCCAGGGGCGAATATTTGAATCGTGATCTAAGCGTGAAACAACAATCTCATCTCCTGGCCCCCAGTTTTTGGCCAAAGTCCGTGAAAAGTCATAGCTCAACTGTGTCCACGAGCGGCCATAGACAACACCGGCAGGGTCAACATCAATTAAATCACCGACAGCTTTTCGAAACTCTAAAACTATCTCTTCGGCGTTTTTTTCAGATTCGGTATTTACATTTCGATTAGAAATCGGCTTTGTAATAGCTTCAGCGATTGCTGCACCAACAACATCAGGAACCTGACTGCCACCGGGACCATCGAAGTAGGCAATACCAGTATCTAAGGATGGAAAATGGGAACGAATTGTGTTGACGTCATAGCTCATAGTCTGCAGGCTATCACGACACGAGTTCAGCGCACATAGTATGAAAAGCCTTTGTATGTGCATCGACATCGGCTGCGGTTGTGTCTGGACACATTAGCGCCATATTATGAAATGGTGTAATTAAGAATCCATCATTAAGCATTCGTAGATGTATGTACTGCTCTAACTCAAAATCTCCTGCATCGTTTGCGTCAGCGCCGGTAATTGGTGCAACTTTGCCAAACATGTATTCACCACGTGCTCCTAAGCGGTTACATGTCCATGGCAGATTGAACTCTTGAATTGCTGCATCTACTCCATCAGACCATCGAGTACCTAAATCAATCATGTGAACAAAGTTTTCTTGTGTGAGTACCTGTGTCAATGTAGCGCGCATGGACGCTAATGAAAGCGCATTGCCCGCTAATGTTCCACCAATGCCACCCGTATCAATAATCTCTAACTCCACCATGCTTTTTATTGATTCTGCTATCGCCTGAGTCATCCCAAAAGTTCCTGTTGGAATTCCGCCGGCAATCGCCTTTCCAATCGTTAAAAAGTCAGGTTTTAAGCCGAGATCAGCGGTCATTCCACCTGGGCCAACAGAAATAGTGTGTGTCTCATCAATGAT
>WLMW01000016.1 GCA_009700025.1 Actinomycetota bacterium | reverse complement strand
GTGGAGACCAGGGGAATCGAACCCCTAACCCCCGCCTTGCAAAGGCGGTGCTCTACCAATTGAGCTAGGTCCCCGTATTAGAACGGGTGGGCCTAGATGGACTCGAACCATCGACCTCTTCCTTATCAGGGAAGCGCTCTAACCAGGCTGAGCTATAGGCCCGCAGAAAAGATAACTCTTTAATGCAGAAGCGCAAGGTTACCTTGAACTTCCCTAACTCCCAAAATGGCGAGTTAGACCCTACAACAACAGGTGCGAACCATACTAAGTTTTTGGAGAAATCTCATCTTCGCTGTTTTTGGTCACTGATACCAGGGAGACGCCTTCGTCTAGGTTCACTAGGCGCACACCCATGGAGTCGCGGCCTGTTTGCCGAACTTCTGCTGCGGGAGTTCTCATCACTGTTCCTGCTGATGTGATCGCCAAAACCTCATCTTCATCGCGCAGTACAAGGGCGCTTACAAGTGAGCCACGTGAGTTTTCATCAATCTTCGCCGCTTTTATGCCAATCCCGCCGCGGCCTTGAAGTCGATACTCACTGATAGGAGTTTTCTTTCCAAATCCACCGTCGGTGGCGGTAAAAACAAATGAGTGCTCAGCCAGTTCACTATCAATACGCGCCATTGTTAACAGAGAATCATCGGCCCTAAATTTCATTCCAATAACACCACTTGTTGATCGCCCCATTGGTCTTAGTGACTCGTCATCTGCTGTAAATCGAAGTGACATACCTTTGCTTGATACAAGGAGTAGCTCGTCATCATTATTAATTAATGACGCACTAACAACTTCATCACCTGGTTTTAAGGATATTGCGATTAAGCCGCCAGTTCGTGGCGAATCAAATTCAATTAATGGGGTTTTCTTAACAAGGCCTTTTTTGGTTGCTAGAACTAAAAATGGTGAGGTTGCATAATCTTTGAGTGATAAAACTTCAGCTATTTTTTCATCAGATTTAAATGCCATTAGATTGGCAACGTGCTGCCCACGCGCGTCACGTCCCGCATCTGGTAGCTCATGAACCTTCGCGCGGTAAACGCGTCCTTGGTTTGTGAAGAAAAGCAACCAATCGTGAGTTGATGCAACAAAGAAGTGATCAACAACATCATCTTCCTTTAACGCTGCACCTTTTACCCCACGACCACCACGGCGTTGTGAACGATACAAATCGGCCATTGTGCGTTTTGAGTATCCCCCACGCGTAATTGTTACAACAACATCTTGGTCGGGAATTAAATCTTCTGCACTAAAATCACCTTCGCTGGCAACAATTTGAGTGCGGCGATCGTCTCCATATTTCGTTACTAGTTCAATTAGTTCATTTTTTACGATTTCTCGTTGTTTTTCAGTATTAGCCAATATTGCATTAAGTTCAACAATATCTGACATTAAAGCGTCGTATTCATCATTAATTTTTTGGCGTTCCAGTGCGGCGATTCGGCGCAGTTGCATATCTAAAATTGCGTTTGCTTGAATCTCATCAACATCGAGTAGTTTCATTAAGCCAGTGCGGGCTTCTTCGGGTGTTGTTGAAGCCCGGATTAATGCAATGACTGCATCTAAAGCATCTAGTGCTTTTAAGTATCCTTGCAAAATATGTGCACGGCGCTCTTTTTCAGCCAATCTGAATTTTGTACGGCGAACAATAACCTCTACTTGGTGCTCAATGTAGTAACGAATAAATTCATCGAGACGAAGTGTGCGTGGTACACCATCTACCAATGCCAACATGTTGGCGCCAAAAGTGTCTTGTAATTGTGTGTGTTTATAAAGATTGTTTAAAATCACTTTTGGGATTGCGCTATTTTGCAAGACAACAACCAAGCGTTGTCCTAGTCGCTCATTTCCCTCGTCGCGCACATCCGCAATTCCTTTTATTTTGCCGTCTTTAACCAGTTCGGCAATTTTTAGCGCTAAGTTATCTGGGTTAACTTGATACGGTAGCTCACTAATTACTAAACATGTACGTTTGTTAATCTCTTCAACTTGGACCACAGCACGCATAGTGATTGAGCCACGTCCAGTACGGTATGCATCTTCAATCCCACCACGTCCAACTATTAATGCCTTTGTAGGAAAATCGGGGCCTTTAACAATTTTTAAGAGTTCATTAAGCAACTCTTCTTGTTTTAACTCCGGGTGTTCGAGTGTGAATACAACCGCTTCACCAATTTCACGTAGGTTATGAGGAGGAATGTTTGTGGCCATTCCAACCGCAATTCCAGCACTGCCGTTTACAAGTAGGTTAGGAAATCTAGATGGAAGAACTGTTGGCTCTTGTGAGCGTCCGTCGTAGTTAGGGATAAAATTGACCGTATCTTCGTCGATATCTCGCATCATCTCCATTGCGATAGGAGATAAACGAGCTTCTGTATAGCGCATCGCTGCGGCTGGATCATTGCCGGGTGAACCGAAATTTCCATTTCCATCAATTAATAAATATCGCAGTGACCAGTGTTGAGCAAGACGCACTACTGAGTCATAAATCGCTGTGTCACCGTGGGGGTGGTAATTACCCATGACGTCACCGACGATGCGTGACGACTTGTAGTAACCCTTGTCGGGGCGGTACCCGGCGTCATACATCGCATACAAAACCCGGCGATGAACTGGTTTTAATCCATCGCGAACATCTGGAAGTGCGCGACCGACAATAACCGACATCGCATAATCAAGGTACGAGCGCGCCATTTCGACTTGTAGATCAACGGTTTCAATCTTGTCGAATGACTCAAGATTTTTTGGGTTTAAATCATCCATTAGATATCCAAAAACCTTACATCTTTAGCGTTACGTTGAATAAATGCGCGGCGTTTTTCAACATCTTCTCCCATGAGAACTGAGAATAAATCATCAGCCGCAGCAGCATCCTCAAGCATTACTTTTATTAACACACGGTGTTCTGGATCCATGGTTGTATCCCACAACTCTTTAGCTGGCATTTCTCCCAGACCTTTAAATCGTTGGATACCGTCTTCTTTTGGAAGGCGTTTGCCGTTATCTAAACCAATTTGAATCATGCCATCGCGTTCGCGATCACTGAATGCGTATTCCACGGCTTCTTTACCTCCCCATTTTAATTTATAGAGAGGTGGTTGTGCAAAATAAACAAAACCGTTTTCAATCAATGGTCGCATAAATCGAAAGAGTAAAGTTAAAAGTAGTGTTCTAATGTGCTGGCCATCAACATCAGCATCGGCCATTAAAATAATTTTATGGTAGCGGAGTTTCGCAATATCAAAATCGTCGTGAACACCAGTTCCAAGTGCTGTAATTAAAGCCTGTACTTCATTATTTTGAAGCACCCGATCAATGCGGGCCTTTTCAACATTAAGAATCTTTCCACGAATTGGCAGTACCGCTTGATTCCTTGAATCGCGCCCGCCTTTTGTTGATCCACCCGCTGAATCACCTTCAACAATATAGAGCTCACACTTGGCTGGGTCTGTCCATTGGCAGTCTGCCAATTTACCTGGCATTCCTCGGCCTTCGAGTAAACCTTTGCGGTTACGGCTCAAATCACGGGCTTTTCTCGCAGCAACTCGAGCGGCGGCGGCGTCAATACTTTTACGAACAATCTCTTTGCCTTCGGCTGGATTTTGTTCAAACCAGGTTGTTAATTCTTCATTAACAACTTTTTGTGTAAAAGTTTTTGCACTGGTGTTACCTAATTTTGTTTTTGTCTGTCCCTCAAACTGTGGATCAGCTAACTTGATTGAAACAATAGCTGTTAAACCTTCACGTACGTCATCGCCAGTTAATCGATCTTCTTTCTTTCTAATAAATCCTTGCTCTTCGCCAAACTTATTTACAACAGATGTTAGTGCTGTCCGGAAACCTTCTTCATGGGCTCCACCTTCGTGTGTATGAATTGTATTTGCGAAAGTGTAAACAGATTCACTAAAACCCGCATTCCATTGCATAGATACTTCCAAAGAAATTTTATTTTTTGTATCCTCTGCCGCAAAAGAGATGATTGACTTATGTGTCTCTCCCCGGGTCGAGTTAAGGTGCTTAACAAAATCTGATATACCACCTTGATATTGGTAGCGAACCTCTAACTGTTCGCCTTTCTCATCGACATGTCCTGCGCGCAAGTCCGTCAGAGTTAGAATTAATCCTTTATTTAAAAATGCCATTTCGCGTAATCGGGTTGATAAAACCTCAAAAGAAAAATCTGTGGTTTCAAAAATCTCTTTGGATGGCCAAAAGCGAACCGTTGTGCCAGAAACTTTAGAAGCGTCTCCTTTTTTAACAGGTGCCGTCGGAACTCCTAGTTTGTAATCTTGGTACCAGAAATTTCCATCGCGTTGTACAACGACAGATAGATCTGTACTTAATGCGTTTACAACGGAAATTCCAACACCGTGCAAGCCGCCTGAAACTGAATAACCGCTGTCGCCAAATTTTCCTCCGGCGTGCAAAACCGTAAGAACAACCTCAAGTGCGGGTTTGTTTTCGATGGGGTGGATGTCGACGGGAATACCTCGTCCGTTGTCGATTACCTCCACGCCGCCATCTGCCATCAGTGCAATATTGATTTCTGTGCAATACCCAGCCAAAGCTTCATCTACTGAGTTGTCGACTACCTCGTAGACCAAATGATGTAAACCACGCTCACCAGTGGATCCGATGTACATTCCTGGGCGCTTTCGAACCGCCTCTAAACCTTCTAATACCGTGATGGCGCTTGCGTTATAGGAGTTATCTGACATAACACTCCTTTACTTAAAACTTGCCCAAAGGCCCGCTAAGGCTTATTGAGGGGAGATTCCCATTTACAAGCATTTATCCTATCGGGAAACAGAGTGGAGGGATACCCGATAAAAGGGCTCTGTGTGGGTATAGCCGAACGATGGGCGGTATGTTGAGGGTTCCTATTAGCCGTATGTATCTCTGGGTCCACGAGCATTGCGGATACTACGGACCCCTTTCTTCCATGTTGGGCCCGATGGGCCAAAAAAAGCCAACTTTATAACCGTTGCTCCCGAAGGGTTATTTTGAATCGTTTTTAACAACTCTGGTGCCACCAGTCCTAATTGTGTGGCCCAAGCTGTTGAGGATGTTTGAATTGTTAGAACGCCATCAGAGATTGAAATGGGGGTTGTGTGTTGAGCTATCTCTGGTCCAACAATTTGCTGCCATGTAACAAATAAATTTCCCTCTGCAAGACCACTATTCCATTCTCGATCAGCTATTAGGTCGTCAAGGACCCCTCTAATTAATTCAGGATCTCCTGGTTGCCCACTGCGTTGAGTTGGTGCTGGTTTATTTATTTTTCTAATAACACCAGTTTTAAATGTTTTAAAAAGGTCAAGAGCTAAATCTCGCTTTTCCATTAACTCTCCCCTTTCTTTACCAACCCAGGGCTAACATAAAATTTTTGAGTAGAAAGGTTTACTGGGAGGTCACCCTCTACTGCTGTTGTAATAATTGTTTGTTCGGCAAGTTGTGTTGCAGACATTAACTGAAGTCGCCTAGAAGTATCAAGCTCTGCAAAAACATCATCTAAAATTAAAATAGGTTCAGCGCCTTCGCTTTTTAGTAAATTAAATGAACCAATTTTTAACGAGATTGCCATCGACCAAGACTCTCCATGGCTGGCATAACCTTTGGCTGGAAAATCTCCTAGTTGTAGATGTAAATCATCTCTGTGAGGGCCAATCAACGAAACTCCTCTTTCTATCTCTTGATAGGCAACTTCTTCTAAACGTTGATTTAAAACTGAGATATTTTGGTTTGTATTGTTTGTTACGCCAATAGTGCTGCATTTATAGGAAATAGAAGCTGGTTTAATTTCATTGAGGTTCATATAGTTTTTAGATACCCAAGGATTTAAGGTTTCAACAAGGGAAATACGTTCGGCTGTTAATTGGGCTCCAAATTGAATAAGTTGTTCATTCCATGGGATGAGGGCGTTTGAAGGGGCTCGCGTTTTCAGTAAGACGTTTCTTTGTTTAACAACCCTTTCGTAATCCGCTATCAAACCCGCTATACGAGGCGCTCTGGTGATTAATAAGCGGTCCATGAAGTCACGTCTAAGTCCTGGTTCCCCTTTTACAAGATCTAAATCTTCGGGTGAGAAATATATTATTTGGCAAGCCCCTAAAATTTCACGTTGGCTTCGAGTTGGGTTCCCGTTTAATCGCGCTCGATTGACTTTGCTCGAATTAATCTCTAAATCAATCTGTAAAGTTCGATTGTCGCGTTCGATCTCTGCCCGAATAATTGCTTGTTGTTCGCCTAAAGTAATAAGTGGGGTGTTATTTGAGACGCGATGAGATGATAGAAACGAAAGATATATTAAAGATTCGGCAATATTGGTTTTTCCTGATCCGTTGTCGCCAACAAATGTTGTAACCCCAGGAAGAAGCTCTAGCTCTAAAGTGGGATAGGAACGGAAGTTGGTCAAAGCCAACTTGTTTATGCGCATCTGAAAACTTTTTAATTAAGAGGCGTAGCGCATTGGCATTAATAAGTAACGATAATTTTCAACCGACGATCCGTCTTTATCGTTTTTACCCATTAATATTGCTGGTTTGTTTGGACCAGTGAATGAAATTTGAACAAACTTTGTTCCTACCGCGATTAAACCGTCCGCTAAAAAGGTTGGGTTGAAAGCAATCGCAATAGCCTCACCGGTTAATAAAATTTCAATCGCTTCCGTTGCTTGCGCTTCTTCGCCGGCCCCAGCTTCTAATGAAAGCGAGTTGTTATTGAAATCAAGGCGTAATGGGACTGTTTTATCGGTTACCAACGCCACTCGTTTAACAGCATCCAATAATGTTGCAACTTCTATAAGCGCTGTAGTTGTTACTTCCTGCGGGAGGAGGTGTTTAAAAGGCGGGAAAGTTCCATCTAACATTCGTGATGTCATAGTTTTTCCATCACTTGCAAAGCCTGCTAGGCGATCGTTGTTGGTTGTGGGCGCGAATGAGAGTGAGACATTCTTAGTTCCTGTTAAAGATTTAGCTGCATCGGCAATTGTGCGCGCTCGTAAAAGAGCTGTTGTTGAAAAGTTTGGTGTGGATGGTTCCCATTGAATTTCCCTAACAGCAAGTCGGTATCTATCTGTAGCTGCTAACGTGACAGACTCCTCGTTAATTTCGACATGAACTCCGGTTAGTGTTGGTAGGGAATCATCTCGGCCTGCTGCGACTGCAACTTGAGCTACAGCTGCGGCGAAAATTTCACTAGCAATCACCCCTGTTGTATCTGGCAGTTCTGGCAGTTTTGGATACTCATCCACAGATAATGTTGGAAGTGTAAATTTCGCGCTGCCGCTGGTAACTAACACACGGGTTCCATCGAGTGTGAAGGTAATAGGTTTATTAGGTAGTGATCTGGAAATTTCAGCCAATAATCTTCCGGGGACTAAAACAACTCCGGGCTCTTTTACCTCTGCATTAAAATGCGCTTTACTGGCGGTCTCTAAATCAGATGCGGATAAATAGATTTGATCGCTAGTGGCGTTTATAACAATTCCTAAGAGTTCAGTTTTGATTGGTCTAGTGGACAGACTTCTAGACACCCAATTAACACCATCAACTAAAGCTGATTGCTCGACCGTGAATTTCATATCGCTCCCAAATATAGTGAAAAGTTCGTTTTAAATGTAGGTCTAGATATATAAAGGTAGTCGTAGTAGCCAGGGGGTTTTTGTGTGGAGAAACAATAAAAGCCCTGATAAGACCGGAGTGTGAAACTGTATAAAGTGTGGAGGAAGCCGAAAAATCTGGGGATTACATAACTAAACACGTGGCCCCCTTCCCGGTATGCACCCATAAGTAAACCCCCACCCACAAAAAACCTTAGATTATCCACAGTTATCCACAAGTTATCCACATCTGGGGGCAACTAATGGCAAAAGGGATTTTTAGGACATTTTACTTTGCCTGCTGCTTAATTCTATTGGTGAGCTCGGTAACCTGGTTATAGATTGATCTACGCTCAGCCATCAATTGACGGATCTTACGGTCAGCGTGCATGACTGTTGTGTGATCGCGCCCCCCGAATGTTTGCCCAATTTTAGGAAGTGAAAGTTCAGTTAACTCCCGGCACAAATACATAGCAATTTGGCGTGCATTAACTAAAACTCGAGAGCGTGAGGTTCCACATAAATCATCAATAGTAAGGGAGAAATAAACCGCAGTTTGAGCCATAATCGTAGCGCCAGTGATCTCTGGGTTGCCCTCGTTAGGAATCAAATCTTTAAGAACAATCTCAGCCAAAGAGAGATCAACGCTCTGGCGATTTAAAGAGGCAAAAGCAGTAACCCGAATTAATGCTCCTTCTAACTCACGAATATTTGAAGAGATTTTGCTCGCTATGTACTCCAACACATCATCAGGTGCGTTTAATTTATCCTGTGCCGCTTTTTTACGGAGAATAGCGATTCGAGTTTCAAGTTCCGGAGGTTGAATATCAGTAATCAACCCCCATTCAAAACGACTACGAAGTCGATCTTCCAAAGTTGTTAACTGTTTTGGAGGGCGGTCACTAGAAATCACAATCTGTTTATTAGCATTGTATAAAGTGTTAAATGTATGGAAGAACTCTTCCTGCGTCCGCTCTTTATTTTCTAAAAACTGTATGTCATCAACAATCAAAACATCTAGATCGCGATATCTTCTTTGGAATGCCGAAGCCTTATCATCACGAATAGAGTTAATAAAATCATTAGTAAACTCTTCAGAAGAAACATACCGCACACGAACATTCCCGTATAACTCTTTTGCATAAGCCCCAATAGCGTGCAGGAGGTGGGTTTTACCCAACCCTGATTCACCATAAATAAACAATGGGTTATAAGCTTTTGCTGGCGCTTCTGCAACAGCAACGGCAGCGGCATGAGCAAAACGATTCGACGAACCAACAACAAATTTTTCAAATGTGTACCGTGGGTTAAGTTGCGACACCTCAGAAGATTGAACATTCTTAACTTGAGCGTCATTGCGACCCGTACCAACCTTTGGAACTACAAAATCAATTTCAACTTCAGGTTCAGGTGAGTTAAATCCTTCCAAGGTTTCATCGACAGTTACAGCAATATTTGTTTTTTCACCAAGTTCACGAGTTAGCACATCACTAACAGCGCTGCGCAAGCGACTTTCTAAAACATCTTTAGCGAAGAGGTTTGGTGTCGCAACAAGCAAAGTTGTTTGATCGCTGTTATGTAAGAGCCCAAGCGGTTTGGAAAGTTGTAAAAATGCACGATGTTGAGGCGCATCAGATGCAACCTCTTCGATCACTCTGCTCCACAAGGCGCCAAGCTCAATCTCTTTCACATCCATTTTTAACCCTTCTGATATCCACAAAGTTATCCACAGCCTGTGGTCTAAACCTCAGGTTGAGGCCTTTAAAGCCTCTTTTTTCAGGCGAACCTGTGGAGGGAGTCGAAAAGTAGAGCGAAACGGAGAAAAAAGCAACTAGTTATCCACAGTAAATCTCAAACTAAAGCGCCAAAAACTGAGTTTGACCCGCTTATCCCCAGACCTCTACCGTTACACCCTCGCTTCCCCCGTATTTCTAACCGCATTAATTTTCATATTTCTTAGGAGCTCCACATGACAAAACGTACCTTCCAACCAAACACTCGTCGTCGCGCCAAGAAGCATGGCTTCCGCGCACGCATGGCAACTCGTGCCGGCCGCGCAGTTTTAGCGGCTCGCCGTGTTAAAGGTCGCGCTCGACTTTCGGCATAAGGCTCATTAAGAAAGATATGCGTGCTAGCTAAAACCGCACGGCTTACTGAGAGCGGGGATTTTGCCCGCGCTACAAAGAGTGGCATCCGAGGCATCTCGGCCAACTTTGTCGGTTACCTGTATATCAATACAAACCTAATTCATCCTGCGCGCGCAGGTTTGATCATTAGTAAATCTGTTGGTGGATCAGTAGCGCGTCATCGATTAGCGCGCAAGATTCGCCATTGTATTCAAAATAACTACTCAACACTCCCACAAAACTCACTTTTAGTTATTAGGGGATTAAACAAATCTGCTTCCGCTGATTGCACGACTGAAATTTCTGAGTTAGTTGAGAAACTAGTGAAAAAAACCAATGAGCGGGTTAATAAAAAATGAGGGAGTTTATTGTAGCGCCAATCAAGTTTTATAGAAAATGGGTCTCGCCCATGTTTGGTCCAAAATGCAAGTACTACCCTTCATGTTCTAGTTATGCAGTTTCAGCTATTCAAAATTACGGTCTAAAAGGAATTGCAATGAGTGTTTGGCGTTTGGTTCGGTGCAACCCATGGTCACACGGCGGCGTGGATTATGCAGTCAAAGAGAAAGCTGGAGTTTCATAAATGGATAGCATACTAAAACCCTTATATATCGCGGTTTCCTGGGTGATTGTCACAATACATAAAGCTTTATCCCCAATTTTCGGTGCTGATAGTGGAGTGTCTTGGTCACTAGCAATCGTTGGTCTCGTAATTTTAATCCGTGTTATTTTAATTCCACTTTTTGTCAAACAAATTAAAAGTCAACGCGCATTAACAGCACTTCAACCACACATGAAGGAAATTCAAAAGAAGTATAAAGATGATCGCCAAAAACAATCAGAAGAGATGATGAAGCTTTACAAAGAGCACAAAACAAATCCTCTGGCATCATGTTTTCCAATTCTCGCCCAAGCCCCAATCTTTTTCGCTTTATTTACAGTATTGAATGGAATTGGCAAAAATCCTCCAGTAAAACATGGAGTCTTGACACAAGAAGATGTTGTGAGTGCCGCAAATGCTAAATTCTTCGGAGCACCAATTTCGCAAACATTTCTGGGTACCGACATTACGACCGTTAAGGTGGTTACAGTCTTTCTGATTGCTTTAATGTCACTTACTACTTTCACAACACAACGTCAGTTGATGCTTAAAGGTATGCCAAAGATGGATTCAAGTAACAACATGATGTTGCAACAACAAAAGATTATGTTGTATGCATTCCCAGTTATATTCGCAATTTCCGGTGTTAACTTTCCAATCGGAGTATTAATTTATTGGTCCACCACAAATCTTTGGACGTGGGGACAACAGTTCTATGTAATTAAACGTAACCCAACTCCAGGATCACCAGCGTACGAAGAGCTTCAGCGAAAAAACGCTAAAAAAACTGGGTATTCAGAGAGCCCAACAACAGATGTAGAAGAACCTATTGAAGACCTTAAAGGCCAAAGGAAGCAGCCAAAGAAAAAGAAAAAGAAGAACAAATAAATATCGGTCTAATTCGGACAAATCATACTAATAACTATTAATTTACCCCAAAATCGACAGGGAGAGCGAATATGGCAAAAACAAAGGCAAAGACCACAGAAGAGGCAGTATTAGAGCCAACAGAGGCAGTATTAGTGGAGGCCGACGGTAGTAAGCCCGTTAAAGGCGCTGCCCGCCTAGAGGAAGAGGGCGACATCGCCGCTGATTACCTAGAAGCACTCCTAGATATCGCCGATCTTGATGGTGATATCGACATCGATGTTGAGAATGACCGTGCATCCCTCGCAATTGTTGGAGGCAAGCTCAGCCACCTTGTCGGCAGCGACGGTGAGGTTTTAGATGCAATCCAAGAGCTCACCCGTTTAGCGGTCCAAACATCAACCGGTGACCGCTCTCGGTTGATGCTTGATATAGACAACTTTAGGTCAAATAAAAAAACAGAGCTGAAAAAGTTAGCTAATGAAATGGCTGAAGAGGCGAAATCAACTGGTAAATCTATCAAACTAGCGCCAATGAACGCTTTCGAGCGCAAGATTATCCACGACACAATCCAGGAGTTGGGCCTGACTAGCGAGTCTGATGGAGAAGATCCAAACCGCTACGTCGTGATCTACAGCGCCTAGGTGCATGTTTCACGTGAAACCCTGATCGAACGGTACTTTCCAGATACCGCTCGGATACAAAGCTATGCCGAGTTATTGGCAGGGCCAGGGATAGAGCGTGGGCTCATTGGACCCAGAGAGGCTGAACGGATCTGGGAACGCCATATTTTTAACTGCCTACCCGTAACTCAACTACTTAAAGAGGGGTCGATTGTCTTTGATGTGGGGTCAGGGGCTGGCTTGCCAGGAATTATCATCGCTCTAGCTCGACCAGATCTTCGCGTGACCTTAATTGAACCCTTGGAGCGCAGAGTGGATTTTCTAAAAGAGGCTGTCACTGGCTTGGATATTGAGGTTATCAGGGGGCAGGCCCAAGATCACAGAGCAACTGCCCATTATGTGACTGCCCGGGCAGTTGCACCTTTAGAGAAGTTGAAAAAGATGACGTGGCACCTTCTTAAAACGGGAGGTTCTTTGATGGCAATTAAAGGTAAATCCGCTGAAGATGAGATGAAAACTGTAGCTAAATCAATACTCCATGAGATTGAACTAGAAGGAATTGAGCCTGGCCGCATCGTAGAAGTGCGCAAAGGTGCTTAACTAAGCCCCATGGATGATTCACGTGAAACAAAACCAGTTGTTGGTGTTCGTCGCCTGAAAGAGGTGATGGAAAAACCAGCGTCCATTCGCGTTATTACTGTAGCCAACCAAAAAGGTGGGGTTGGAAAGACCACAACTACCGTTAATTTAGCTGCAGCCTTATCTATGGGGGGGTTAAAAGTCGTTGTAATCGACCTAGACCCACAAGGAAACGCCTCAACAGCATTCGGGGTAGAACATATTGAAAACCCTGGAATTTATGAAGTGTTGATGGGTGAAACAACCATTGAGGCTTGCACACAAAAAGTTAAAGGCTTTCCATCTTTGGAATGCATCTCATCAAACACTTCTCTAGCCCAGGCTGAAATTGAATTAGTTCCGATGGTTGCTCGAGAAATGCGATTAAAAGAGGCGATCGAAGAGTTGGTTGCCATACGAATCCAACAAGGGGAACCATTGGATTACATCTTTATCGACTGCCCACCAAGTTTAGGTTTATTAACCATCAACGCACTCACCGCAGCGAAAGAAATGTTAATTCCAATTCAGTGTGAATATTACGCACTAGAAGGACTGTCGCAATTATTGAAAACTTTTGAATTAGTAAAGAAACGATTAAACCCACAGTTAAAACTTTCTACTTTTGTTTTAACTATGTTTGATAGTAGAACACGGTTAGCTAATGATGTTGCTGATGAAATTCGCAAACATTATCCAAATGAACTAATTAACATTCCAATTCCGCGCGCTGTTAGAGTTTCAGAGGCGCCAGGTTTCAATCAAACAGTCATGACCTATGACGCATCTTCACCAGGTGCGATTGCTTATTTGGCAGTTGCACGCGAACTAGCACTTCGCGCCAAACCTTTTAACTCAAATGTAGTTTCTATAAATTATAAGCGCGAAGGAGAAATTGCATAATGGCACGACGTGGGGGACTTGGAACAAATCTTGATGTGTTAATCCCAACATCACTTACAGTGGCGGGCGAAGAAGTTGCGACACAAGATGAAGTTGATATCAATTTAATTAAACCAAATCCTCGTCAACCACGAAAGCACTTCGATCAAGAGGCACTTAATGAGTTGATAGCATCAATTAAAGAAATTGGAATTTTGCAGCCCCCAGTTGTCAGGCGAACAACGAATGGGTCTTTTGAACTCATTATGGGAGAACGCCGCTACCGCGCTGCAAAAGCTGCAGGTTTAAAAACTATCCCTGTAATCATTCGACAGACAGCAGACAATGAATTACTTCGCGAAGCATTGATTGAAAATATCCACCGGAGTCAACTTAATGCCCTTGAAGAAGCAGCGGCGTACTCACAATTACTAAGTGATTTTTCTTGCACACATGAAGAGTTGGCACAAAAACTTGGTCGTTCACGCCCTTTAATTTCGAACACAATTCGATTAATGAATTTACCAACCTCGGTTCAAAGCAAAGTTGCATCAGGTGCAATTAGCGCTGGGCATGCACGTGCACTATTGGGTTTAACTGATGTTCAAATTATTGAGACCTTAGCTAAGCGAATCATTAATGAAGGATTGAGTGTTCGTGCAATTGAAGATCTAATCTCTCAGAAGTCATCAAAAAATAGAAAGAAGAAAATTAAGACTGTCACCTCAAGTGATGTAGAGTTCAATGAAATTGCAGATCGAATTGGTGATGTCTTGGACACCCGAGTTTCAATTCAAGGATCAATAAAAAAAGGAACAATTGTTATTGAGTTCGCCGGTGCTGATGATTTAAAGAGAATTAGCAAAACCATCGAAGGTTAAGAGAGTTGATTACTACCCCGGCGTGCCATTTCATTTTTAATCACTTCACCTAAAGCCTTTACTCCAACACGGATACGCTCTGGAGTTGGGTAGCAATACGATAAACGTAAAGACCAAGAACCGAATCCATCTGCATAAAAAGCAGTACCTGGGACATAAGCAACTTTTGCAACAATAGCTTTAGGCATTAAAGCGGTGGTATCTATTTCGGGAGGCAGGGTTACCCATACATAAAACCCACCACCAGGTTTAGTCCATTTAGCGGAGGCTGGAAAATATTCATCGAGAGATTCAAGCATCGCATCTCGACGTGTTTTGTATAAATCACAAAAAGAGGCGATTTGATCGCGCCATGGTTGCTCAGCTAAATAACTAGAAATAGTTAATTGGGCGAAGTTAGAGGGACATAAAATTGAGGATTCGCTCGCAATCACCAACTTCTCTTTTAATGAGGGAGGGACTAGCGCCCAACCAACACGTAGACCAGGTGCAATAGTCTTGGAGAAAGTCCCAAGGTAGATAACATTTTCAGAGTCTTCGGCTCGCATCGCATTAGGGGAGGGCTTATCGAAACCAAGAAGCCCATAGGGGTTGTCTTCAACGACAAAAATTCCAGCCTCGCGACAAATATTCAAAATTTCGGTGCGGCGTTCGGCTGGAAGTAAAACTCCTGAAGGGTTTTGGTAGTTGGGGATCATGTAGAGAAATTTAATTTTTCGCCCAGCCGCACGGACGCTTTTGATTGCATCGCGCAAACCTTGTGGGACTAAACCTTCGTCATCGGTCTCAACGTGTATTACAGAGGCCTCGTACTGGTGAAATGTCCCTAATGCTCCAACATAGGAAGGAGCTTCTGCTAAAACAACGTCACCTGGATCAATAAAAATTCTCGAGATTAAATCAAGAGCTTGTTGTGACCCAGTTGTTACTAAAACATCGTCAGGGTTAGCGCGGATACCTTCAAGAGCCATCACTTCGCATATTTGCTCACGCAATTTCGGGTGACCTTGACCGCTGCCATATTGGAGCGCTTCGGCACCGTTAGTTAAAACTAATTTTTGTACTACGTCAGCCATCATTGGCATCGGAAAAGCTGAAAGATTTGGCATCCCTCCAGCTAGTGAAACAATTTCGGGTCGAGAAGCAACTGCAAAAAGTGAGCGGATTTCACTGGGCTTCATATGCGCTGCACGACTTGCAAAACGCTCCTCTAAATTTTGAGGAGCACCCGTAGTAAAGCGGTTGGTAATTTCCGACATGTCCTAAGTCTGCCATATGCCACGGCAGGCTCGTGCCTAATTTATCGACGAATACCAGCTTTGCGAAGATCAGAAATTCTCAAAGTTCCAGTCTTTGCATCATCTTCGGCAGCTAAATACAACCTTTGAATTGCAATAACCAAGGCTTCGGCAATTACATCTCGAAAATCTGGACGCGATAAACGCTCAAAATCGCCAGGATTAGAGTCATATCCCAAATCAATCTGTACTGCAGGCGCTCTAGTTAATCGAAGTAAGTCCCACGCCATTGCATGAGTCCGGCAGTTTACTAAATCTGTTCGTGCACAAATTTCTCGCTGAACCAATGACGCAAAGCGTTCACCAACAATAGAGTGAATTCCATGAGCATCACTCCCATAAAAATAAGTCGCTGCTCCATGTGCAATTTCATTCTTATAACTATCAACATGGAGGGAAATCATTAAGTCAGGGTTACTTTGATTTGTAAAACCAATACGTTCAGTTTCGGTTGGGTTATTTGAAATTCCTCTAGTTAGGAAGACTGACGCGCCAAGTGCGAGTAAACGGCCCTCTGTACGCAGAGCAACATCATAAATTAAAGCATTGTTACCATCTGGATTGATAACAATAACTTTATTTGCAAGTGCAGGCCCTCGGTTTCTTTGTGCGGCATTTTCACGCATTACCGCGGGAGCACCACCAGAAACAATTCGAGTTAATCGAAGCAATCCAATTATTGTTTCCGGACCACATTTTCCATCTACAGTTATTCCAACAGATTGTTGGAACTCTTTCACCGCAGCTACGGATCGAGGACCATAAATTCCATCAACACGGCCACAATCAAAACCCATTTCAGTAAGTCGAGATTGCAAAGCCGCAACATCATCTCCACGCATCAACGGTGGTTCTTGGAGATTAAGTGAGCGGTCACCAAGTTTCCACTGTGCTTCTTCAAGTGCACGCCTAGTCACTTCATCAATTTTGCCCGTGGTAGTCAGACCACGGCTTCGCTGGAAGGAGCGAATTTGTGCTTCATTTAAATCCTGCATAGGTTACAACTTAATAAGAATTAAGCGATATAACTTTCAAGCTCTTTAAGCATTGCAGGTTTTGGTCGAGCCCCAACAATCGTCTTCACAACTTCACCATTAACAAAAACATACATTGCAGGTATCGATGTAATTCCATACTTGATTGCAATAGCGGATTCATCATCAGTATTGAGTTTTACGATCTTCAATTTTGAGCCATACTCATCGGAAATCTCTTCAAGAATTGGACCTACTGCACGACATGGCCCACACCACTCTGCCCAGAAATCAACCAATACCGGGGTGCTGTTCTTTAAAACCTCAGCATCAAAAGTCGCAGTTGTTACATTAATTGTTGCCATTAAATAATCTCCAGATTCCTATGTGTGATGAATGAACTTTAGTGGTGCGAAAGGAATTTCTCAGCGTCAAGCGCGGCCTGACACCCCGAACCCGCCGCAGTTATTGCTTGACGGTAAGTGTGATCGACAAGATCACCGCAAGCAAAAACCCCAGAAAGATTGGTACGCGTGGATCGGCCTTCGACTTCTACGTAACCATCTGAGTTAAGCGTTATTTGGTTAACAATTAGCTCACTGCGTGGAATATGACCGATTGCTACAAATAAACCAGTAAAGGAACGCTCAGTTTCATTTCCATCAATAGTATTGCGAAGCTTTAGACCTGTAACTTTAGATTCTCCCAAAACATCAATCACTTCAGTGTTCCAAACAAACTCAATTTTAGGATTAGCTGCTGCGCGCTCTGCCATTATTTTAGATGCTCGCAGTGAGTCACGTCGGTGAATAAGAACTACCTTGCTAGCGAACTTGGTGAGGAATGTGGCCTCCTCAACTGCTGAGTCCCCACCGCCAACAACGGCTATTTCTTGATCACGGAAAAAGAAGCCATCACAAGTGGCACACCAAGAAACTCCATGGCCAGATAGGCGCTTCTCGTTGACTAATCCAATTTCACGATAAGCAGAACCGGTTGCAAGAATTACCGACCGCGTCTTGACTGTATTGCCAGAGCCGTCAATCAAAACCTTAATTTCTCCTGTCAGATCCATTTCGACAATGTCATCTGTAATTAATTCAGCCCCAAAACGTTTTGCTTGCTTTCGCATACTCTCCATTAAGTCAGGGCCCATTACCCCATCAACAAACCCTGGAAAATTTTCAACCTCTGTTGTATTCATGAGTGCACCACCGGCAGTGACTGAACCCTCATAAATTATTGGATTTAACTGCGCGCGAGAGGCATATATTGCCGCTGTATAACCAGCAGGCCCAGAGCCCACAATGACTAAATCTCTGATTTCGCTCACTACATACCCCCTTGAATTAAATCTATCTTAACTATTATTAGAATTTCGCCGAGCAACCGATTCACGCAAGTGGCCAATCATAGAGATTTCCTCAACCCCTACGGCTTTTGCGGCGAACAAGTACCCAATGAAGGCAGTAACCATAACCACAGCAAGTTCCCCTGCGCGAGTTAGAGGAGTTAACTCAACACCGATCCAAGAAATATATTGAGTAAGGGCGAAAAGTGGTGCCATAACGCCAACAGCAACACCATAAAGACGTAGATGTTGCCCCAGAAAATCTTTAACCCTGATTACACCGGTATGTTTTTTCAACAATGCGAGCGTAATAAGTAAACCTACGAGATAACTAATTGAGAAAGCTACACCAAGACCAATAGTGACCCACTGATTTTTGAGCAGGTGTAGGAATAAATAAGATAGTGCGACAGAGATAACATTGATGATAAATATTGAGATTACTTGGGTTCGAGTATCTTCAAAGGCGTTAAAGCCTCGAATTAAAATTAAGTTAATTGAAAAAGAAACCAACCCAAAACTTAACGCAGATAAGACAAAACCGATGTAGCGCGAATCCTCAGCAGGAATTCCCACGAAAATAACCTGAGTAATCAATGGGCCAAAGAAGAGAAATGCAACCGAACTTGGAATTGTAATAACACCAACAAGTTTTATTGCTCTTATTAACTGCGCGCGCACTTCAGCACGATCATTTGCGACAGCTAGTCGTGAAAGGTGCGGCAATATGGCTGTGATAATTGAAATTGTAACAATCGAATACGGCAGCAACATCACAAAATACGCGTATGTATAGGGTGTAAAACCAACCCCACGGGTTACACCTTCTAGCGCACTTCTAACTGCTGCACTAGTGGCGACATTGACCGTAACAAGATAACCAAGCTGTGAGATCAAAACATAAATTAATGTCCAACCAGCTAAACCAAAAGACTTGCCTAACCCAGCCAAGCCCCACTGAGGGCGTAGTTTTACTCCGAGCCGCTTAACGACTGGGATTAACACAAGTGCCTGTACAACCACACTTAACGTTGTTCCCCATCCAAGAATTTGCACTTGCTGCGAAGTAATTGTTTGCAAAGAAACACTTGGCGAGAAGAGTAAAAAACCCCCAAAGAGTGCAATACCCACAATGTTATTTGCTATAGGAGCCCACATAAGTGGCCCAAAAGAGCCACGGGCATTAGCAACTTGACCAAGCATTGTGAAAAGGCCAAGGAAAAAAATCTGGGGCAAGCAATATCGAGTGAATGCAATTGCGATTTCTTTTTCAACCTCAAACCCTGGCGTGAAAAACTCTGGAGCATAGAGGCGCACCAGAGCAGGCGCACAATAAACACCGATTCCTACAAGAATCAATAAAATGAGCGAGATAGTGGTAACTAAGCGAGAAGCAAAACCATCCCCACCATCTTTATGATCAAAAGAGCGCACCAATTGAGGTATGAAGATTGCGGTAAGAGCGCCACCAACTAAAAGGTTATAAAGAATATTTGGCATAGTGTTTGCAACGTTGTATGTATCTGCCAATAAAGCAGTACCTAAAACTGAAACAATTAATATCCCACGGATAAAACCCGTGATGCGCGAAATTATTGTGCCAAGCGCCATAATTCCAGAGGCTCTAAACAGTTCACTTGATTTCATTTTTGCGCCCCCTTCTAGCCCGACGGACACTCTGTGCAATTGCCGCGAGTAGGAGAATTATTGCCGCTCCAGTGGTGAACCAGGTCAGTTTTGGATCAATTACCGTCGCATTAAGTTGAAGAGGGACTGCAGGTACGAGAGTGATTCCACGATCATCCTTAATGCTGGCAAAAACAAGAGTTTGTCCAGGAGCTCGAACTTCAACCTTCAAACTAAGTTGCGTTTTTGAGTTTGCTGGCAAACTCACTTTCTTGAAACTCTGAACTGAAATCCTAGAATTTTGAGCCACTAAATCTACATCGACAATCATCGCTATCGGAAATTCATTAATGACGGTCAAAGGTAGATCAGAGCGCTCGGTCGTAATTTGATATCTGCTGGCATTAATTCTTAATCGATGGAGTTGTTCATCAATAGAGATACGGGCGTTGGTAGAAAAGTATTCACGCTCCTCTTTATTAAGACGAGCGGATAGGAGTTGACTTAAGCGCGCCCGCAATTTATAAATCTCAGGGATGGGCGCAGAGTGAGATAAGTAAGTGATCGCACGACGATTTTCACTATAGTTTTTTTGTAAAGTAGGAGATAACCGTGACTTTCCTAAACTTGGCGTACCTTTCGTATCACTTTTAACTTCACGACCAAGAGCGCTTTGAAGTTGAGTTTTACCAAATGCGTAATACATTCTTAATTCACTCGGCGCCAATCGCTTAGCCAAAACCGTATCAGGGTTTCCATAAGCCAGCGCGACTACATCATTGGAAAGAGTAACTTTCCTTAATTGAACCAACCAATCGATTGCAGTTTGAGAGCCGGCAGGTGTGCCGCCGCTCGCCAATTTATATGCGCTGGTCATTGCAATTACTTCATCAATTAGCGCTGCATCAATAACCCAAGTTCGAGATTTATTCGACGGCACAAAAATCAACCGGCCTAATTTTCCATTAGGCAGCAATTCTCCAGCGAGGACGTCATTTCTAAATTCACCTGTAAAATTCTGATGTATTGTGCTTGTAATTTGCACAACCCCTGATTCAGCAAACGCATGTGGGAGTGGTGCTATAAAAAAGAAGATAAGCAAAAAACCATTTAAAAGTTTTTTCATATTTTTAATTCGCCACTCCGTGCAATTAATTTCTTCTCATCAGGATAGGCAAGGCGTTCAACAATCTCATCCAATGGGAACCAAGAAACTTCATCAACTTCACTGACTTGAGGTGTTAAATCACCACTCACTTCAGAAAATAAGTAATGATGAACAGTTTTATGAATTCTCTTTCCGCCTGCCATGAACCAAAAATCAATAACTCCTAGAGAACGAGAAATAGCTGAAGTAATTCCAGTCTCCTCGGCGACCTCACGTATAGCCGCTTCCTCAGGAGTTTCCCCTGCTTCTATGTGGCCTTTTGGTAGTGACCACAATAAGCGTGTACCACTGGCATCTTTGTGATCAATTCTTCCAATAAGTAAGCCTTGAGTCCCAGTTGAATCGATTACCAATCCACCAGCACTTACTTCATCGACCCGCTTTGCGTGGAGTTTTTTACCAGCAGTTTTTGGCCTCTGGTTAGATGAGGAAGGGGATAGTGGAGATTGTGTTTGGGGGCCGCGGTTAGCGGGGCGCTTTCGCTTCCGCTTCTTCTTAACGCCTTCGCTGCCCGCACCAGGTGCCGGGATCATGAAGTAAGGGTACTGCTCTAACCTTGCTTATTGTGACGAGTGCATTGGGAGCCGCAGGTGAGTTAGCCATCCGCTCACTTATTGAGAGGGCGCCTTTAGCCAGCTCGCTTGCCCAAGCATTTAAATCCAAAGGATTCACCCTGGCACTCGTTGGTGGACCAGTTCGTGATGCAATTTTAGGCAGACTTGGAAGCGATTTAGATTTTACAACTAATGCCTTACCACAAGAGACAAAAAAGATTTTAAAGGACTGGGCAGAAAATATCTGGGAAACGGGTATTGCATTTGGAACCGTGGCAGGAAAACGCGGCGACACAACAGTTGAGGTAACAACTTATCGCAGTGAACATTACAACCCTGAATCACGCAAACCATCTGTTGAATACGGTAAAGATATTCTCGGTGATTTGTCGCGGCGTGATTTTACTGTTAACGCAATGGCATTAGAACTCACTGGAGATAAACCAGAATTTATTGACCCATTTAACGGGCTACAAGATTTATCTAAAAAGATATTGCGTACACCAGTTAAGCCAGACGATTCATTCAACGATGATCCACTTCGAATGATGCGTGCTGCACGTTTTGCCAGCCAACTTGATTTTGAAATTGCTGGGAACGCACTCACATCAATGAAAGATTTATCACAACGCATTGAAATAATTTCAGCCGAACGAGTCCGTGATGAGTTTACAAAAATACTTATGTCTCCTAATCCTCGAATAGGAATAACAATTCTTGTTGATGCAGGATTAGCTGATATTGTTATCCCTGAAATTCCAAAACTACGTCTTGAGGTAGATGAACACCATCACCATAAGGATGTTTACGAACACTCAATCACAGTTTTAGAGCAAGCAATCATGCAAGAAGATCGACTCGGCGGACCAAATTTAGTCATTCGATTAGCAGCCCTTTTGCACGACATTGGTAAACCCAAAACAAGAAGTTTTATTGATGGTGGAGGCGTCTCTTTTCACCACCATGAAGTCGTTGGGGCCCGTTTAGCTAAAAAACGGCTACAGGAGATGCGTTTTGATAGCAACACGATCGAAGCGGTAGAAGTATTAACGGCTCTTCACTTACGTTTTCATGGTTATGGAGATGGCGAGTGGAGTGATTCAGCAGTCCGCCGCTACGTTCGAGATGCCGGTGCACTTTTAAACCACTTACATATTTTGACTAGAGCTGATTGCACGACGCGAAATAAGGCTAAAGCAACGCGCTTGTCTCTAGTTTATGATTCTTTAGAAGCTCGAATCGATGTCCTCATGAAAGAGGAAGAACTATCAAAGATTCGACCAGACTTAGATGGTGCGCAAGTGATGTCGCTACTCAATTTAAAACCTTCGCGCGAAGTTGGTGCTGCCATGAATTTCTTGATGGAGTTACGATTAGATCAAGGGCAAATTGGTGAAGAAAAAGCAACCGCAGAACTACTTAATTGGTGGAAAGACAGAGGCTCGAAGTAGGCGCATAACTACAAGAAGATAAGCGGCACTAACACACAAAGGAACAATAGAAGATATTCCTGAAGGTGGAAGTAAAAGTGCTGCAATCAACCCGCCTGAAACTATCGCACCATTTACCAAAACGTCGTATACAGCGAAAACTCGACCGCGAAAATAATCATCAATTTTTGATTGTACCAATGCATCATTTGTAACTTTCAGATTCTGCCCAAACAGAGAAGTTAAGAATGCAGTAAGGACTAGAGTCAGTTGTGTTTGCTCAACTGCCAAAATTAATGGGCATAACGCACTCAGGAAGAGTGTGGTTCTAATCCACTGATGTCGGCCAACTTTGCTCACACCATACGGTGCGATGAACGCGCCAACAAGTACACCTAATCCAGCGAAGGACAACGCAAAACCAAACCCCTTCAATCCATTTTCTGGAAGCGCTGGGTCATTAAAAGTATTTCGCTCCAGTAAAAGCGCAGTTAATGTGAGCGCAGTTAATCCTCCTCGGTGGACAGCGGTAGCCACAATTCCGCGCGCAGCATCTGAATGAACCGCTAAAAATCCGAAACCTTCGCGCATGTCTTTGAGGCCTTGCGTAAAACTTGCTGCTTCAACTTCGTGTGCCTGAGGGCCAATTTCGAACTTTTTTATTCTGGTAGTTAGTAGCGCGCTCATTAAATATCCAAAACTAGCGAGCGTTATCAGAAGTGCATCTGCATGATCTGCAATCGCTAGCGAATCTATAAGTGCACGAGTTCCAACTCCTACACCACCTCCAATTACAACAAGAACCGAGCCACCCGTTACAGCCATAGCATTTGCAGTAACCAAAGATTGAGAATTCACTAACAATGGAAGCCCAGCCGATAAGGCGGCGAGAATTAAGCGATTTATTCCGAATGCAATTAGTACTACCACTGTGAGTGCGACACCGGTTGTTCCAGTAAAAACTAAAAGAGCTACGACTAATAAATTAATACTCCGCAATAAATTAGTGAAAAACAATGCGCGCTGTCTAGAGATTCGGTCTAATACTGTGCCAACAAAAGGGCCAACGATTGAGTAGGGTAATAAAACAACAGCGAAACCAAGAGCGGCATTCAAGGCATTTGTTTGGCGGTCGGGTGAAAACAGGACAAAAGATGCCAAGGCACTTTGAAAGATGCCATCAGTAACTTGTCCAGACCAACGAACCGCCAATAGGCGAGAAAATCTGGGGTGTTTGAGTAAACCAATAAAACCCATAAGAAAGAGCGTAGTCGCAGAAGGTGGTTTATTCTTATGAACTATGAAGTCGCAACGTTCGTACATCGATTATTCACTTGATAAGAGGGCCACATTGTTGGCGCTCTTTCGCGGGACCGTTGATGCATGCGACGCCGACCCTTATCTAGTGCGTGCTGCAAAATGGCACGGCGAAAAAACGATCAGAAACTGCCCTGTTTGTAAGAAAAACTCCTTAGTAGAACTCCGATATACGTTTGGAGAGCAACTCGGCCAATACTCAGGGCGTATTAAGTCTCCAAAAGAGCTTATTGAAATGGAGGATGAATTTGGAGAGTTTCGCGTGTATATCGTTGAAGTCTGCAAAGAGTGTTTATGGAACCATATGTGTGCCTCCTTTGTCTTAGGTGATGGGAAAGAACGCAAAGCACCCCGCAAAGTACGCACGCTAGAGGACGAAGATTACGCAGCGCGGTAGCCTTAACACATGATTCGCAGAATCCTTTTAAGAGCAACAATCTTTTTAGGTGGCTTTGGTTTTATCGCCGCCGCCGTGCTATTTGCGTTGGCATACTTCACAGTTCAGATTCCGGATCCAAACGCTTATGTAAATAGCCAATCTACGATTATTCAATATTCAAATGGAGCTGAAATTGGTCGAGTAGGAACTCAAAATCGGCAGATTGTGCCGCTTGTAAAAATTCCACTCAATGTGCGCCATGCCGTTCTTGCTGCTGAAGACCGCGGATTTTATTCAAACCGGGCTTTTAGTGTCACGGGTATTGCACGTGCAATTTTTAATAATTTAAAAGGTGGGTCACTGCAAGGCGGATCTACAATTACACAGCAATATGCCAAGACTGCTTTTTTAACACCTAGCCGAACCATTCAACGCAAAATTAAAGAACTAGTAATTTCAATCAAACTCGAAAATCAGAAATCCAAAGATCAAATTTTTGAAAGTTATTTAAACACCATTTACTTTGGTCGTGGTTCTTATGGAGTCATGACCGCTTCACAACAGTATTTCAACCGCAATGTTGATCAGTTAACAAATGCTCAAGCAGCAGTTATCGCATCTATTTTGCGCTCTCCTGGTTTGTATGACCCGGCGTTTGCTAAAGGAAACGAGGAACGCCTTAAGGCACGTTTTGAATATGTGAAAAAAGGAATGCTCGATGCCGGTTGGTTAGATGCAAAATCTGCTGCGAAAATGAAGTTCCCGTCGATTGCACCACGCGCTACATCTGGGCAGTTAAGCGGACCTAAAGGACACTTAATCGAAGCTGTACAAAAAGAGTTAGCAAAACTCGGATTTAGTCAGGATCAGTTATTAGTAGGTGGATTGGTTATTAAAACCACCCTAGATCAACAAGCACAGCAATCAGCAGTTGATGCAGTCAATAAGTTTTATCCAACTAAAGCTCCAGATAACCTACACATCGGCCTAGTGGCGATTCGCCCCGGCACAGGGGAAGTAGTCGCCTTATATGGTGGGCGTGATTATTTAACTCGGCAATTAAGCGATGCAACACAGTCGATCGCACTTGCTGGTTCAACATTTAAACCTTTCGCACTTATCGCGGCATTAGAACAAGGAATTCCACTGACATCGATGTGGAACGGCGACTCCCCCCAAGTATTCGACGACGCTGGTAAACCATACGAAGTTTCAAACTATGGCAATGAAGGTTGGGGCCAAATCGATTTACTGTATGCAACAAAACATTCAATCAATACAGTTTTTGTGCCGCTTGGAATTCAGGTAGGGCCCAATGCTGTTGTAGATGTCGCGCGCCGTGCAGGTATTCCAGAGTCTGTTGCAATGATGCCAACTCCTTCAGTTGTTCTGGGAGTGGCAAGTCCACACGTTATTGATGTTGCAAACGCTTATGCAACATTTGCTGCACAAGGTGTTAAATCAAAACCATATTTAGTGACACAAGTATTGGGCTCGAACAAAGGGATTCTCTATCAAGCTAAACCGGAGACCCAAGAAGTGTTTTCCAAAGAAGTGATGGCTGATTTAACGTATGCATTAAAGAGTGTTGTGACTGGTGGAACAGGAGCTGCCGCACTTGCATTGGGCCGCCCAGCTGCCGGTAAAACCGGGACATCTCAATCAAACGCCTCAGCATGGTTTAGTGCTTACACACCTCAACTTGCTGCCTCTGTAGCACTATTTCGAGATAGCGCCTCCGAATCCCTGAATGGAATAGGAGGACTTACCTCTGTCACCGGTGGAACATTCCCGGCAAAGATTTGGACGGCATTTATGAAAGGTGCACTGAAAGGCCAGAAAGTGATGGACTTCCCAGCACCTTCAAACATTGGTGGCCTAGATCCGGTCGTAATGACATCAGGCGGAACACAAAGCCGCAAACCATAATGGCGTTACGTTTTAAGGCAGTGCTCGCACTAGCCCTTATTGCATCAGCAATTTCCTTTGCAAAATTTTCTCATTGCGAAGGCACGACGTGGGCTACCCCGGATCAATATATTCATGCTTGTTATAGTGATTTACCATCTTTATTTAGCGCACGAGCATTAGATAAAAATGTGTGGCCGTATTCGAGTGATACAAACTCGGTTGAATATCCAGTTCTAACTGGAATGGTGATGTTTGCAACTGCAGCCCTTGTTGATTCACCAATCGCATATTTCAACCTCAATGTAATTTTCATAGTATTTATCTTTGTGGCTCTAGTTTTAATAACTAGAAGAATTAAGCCAGAGTTTGGATATCTGCTTCCAGTAGCACCTGCCATGCTCGCATCCTTGTTTATAAACTGGGATTTGTGGGCGATTATTACGATGATGCTGGCTATTTACTGGTTTGATCGTAAATCTGATCTTTATAGCGCATTAGCAATTGGTGTTTCTATCTCAACAAAATTTCTACCTATCTTTCTTCTACTCCCAATCGCCTTCATTATGTGGCGCCAAAATCGAATAAAAGATTTATTCAAATATTTCGCAATTACCCTCGGTGTTTGGCTTTTAATAAACGCACCATTTTTTCTAACAACCCCTACAGGATGGTGGCGTTTCTACAAACTGAATTTAGAGAGAAGTGCCGATTGGGGATCTCTGTGGTTAGCACTTAATCAATTAGGCATTGGTCTAACCAATCTAAATTATTTGGCGGTATTACTTTTACTCACAGGGATGACGACCGTTGCTATTTTTCTTTTTGAATTAAGATCGTCCCCAACTCTTGCATCAGTTGCTTTTATAGTTTTAGCAACCGTAATGGTTGTTAGTAAAGTTTATTCACCACAATATGTTTTATGGTTAACACCTCTTGCGGTAATTGCTTTAACAACAAGAAGAGATTTGACTGCTTTTTGGGTATGGCAAGGTGGGGAGATTGTTTACCATGTTGCAATCTGGCAACATTTAGCCCTGGTAACCGGTGCGCACTTTGGCCTACCTCAAGGGGGTTATGCCCTGCTCACGCTTCTGCGCATCGCAGCCACCCTGTACCTCATATGGACGCTCATGAAACGCGCGCTAGAGGCTCGAAATCCACAGGGCTCCGCCTTCGATTTACTCTTTGAGGCCTCAAAGGTTTACCCTTAACCCTCTTGAACAGCTATCCAATTGTTGCTCAGGAAAGCACTAACCCTCCTGTCACGGAAATACCGTGGCCGTCTTAGTCCAGAGGAGGTCGGGTTAACGCATGCGTCACTACGAACTTATGGTCATTCTTGATCCAGAACTTGAAGAACGAACAGTTACACCAAGCCTAGAAACTTACTTAAAGATTATTAAAGACTCCGGCGGAACCGTCAACAAGCTCGACTTGTGGGGCCGTCGCCG